>JAMWCM010000041.1 GCA_023818355.1 Candidatus Omnitrophota bacterium | reverse complement strand
ATTGCCGAAACAAAGATACCGTTGAGTGTGCGACAATCTCCCTCGGTAACAATCACATCCTGAGCAACATCAATTAAACGCCGTGTCAGGTAACCCGCATCCGCAGTCTTTAAAGCGGTATCTGCCAATCCCTTCCTTGCTCCATGGGTGGAGATAAAATATTCTAACACGCTCAATCCCTCTCTAAAGTTAGCAGTGATGGGAGTTTCAATGATCTCTCCTGAAGGCTTAGCCATCAATCCCCGCATCCCGGCAAGCTGCCGGATTTGCAAACGCGAACCACGCGCACCGGAATCAGCCATCATAAAAACGGGATTAAAGGGGTCTAATCCCTTAAAAATTTCATCCGCGACAGTATCGGTAATATGTGTCCAGATATCAATTATTTTATTGTAGCGCTCTCCATCGGTAATGACCCCTTTTCTATATTGCTCTTCTACATGGGCTACTTCTTCCTTTGCCCGCTTAAGTAGTTCTCCTTTTTTCTTAGGGATATCCAGGTCCTCTATGGCCAGAGAAATTCCCGCCAGGGTTGCCATTTCAAATCCTAAATTCTTGAGACGGTCAAGAAACATCACTGTCTCATGCTGGCCTACTTTTCTATAACATTTCTCAATGAGTTTACCCAGTTTTGTCTTATCCACAACCTCATTAAAAAACTCTATTCCTGCAGGAAGAATATCATTAAAAATCACTCTGCCCACAGTCGTATCCACAATTCTATCTCCCAATCTCAATTTAATCCGGGCATGTAAAGCCACTTCTCTCTCTGCATAGGCATAAAGCACCTCTCCGGGTGAGGAGAAAAACTTTCCTTCTCCCTTTTGGCCATTTTTCTCTTTGGTAAGATAATGACAACCCAAGACAATATCCTGGGAAGGGGTCACAATGGGACTACCATTGGCCGGAGAAAAAATATTATGTGAAGCGAGCATAATTAAACGGGATTCCATCTGGGCTTCTATGGAAAGAGGAACATGCACCGCCATCTGGTCACCATCAAAATCGGCGTTAAAGGCAGGGCAAACTAAAGGATGAATCTTAATTGCTTTTCCTTCTACTAAAAGAGGCTGAAAAGCCTGAATACCTAAGCGATGCAGAGTGGGAGCACGATTAAGTAAAACCGGATGCTCCTTAATTACTTCCTCAAGGATATCCCAGACCTCCATCCTTGTCTTTTCCACCATCTTCCGCGCACTCCTGATGGTATGGACATGTCCTTTCTCTTTCAGTTTACGAATAATGAAGGGCTCAAAGAGTTCCAGCGCCATCTTTTTAGGCAGTCCACATTGATAAAGTTTTAACTCCGGTCCAATGACAATCACACTTCTCCCCGAATAGTCTACACGTTTACCCAAGAGATTCTGCCGGAAACGACCTTGCTTGCCTTTAAGCATATCCGCCAATGACTTCAAAGGTCTATTTCCCGCTCCCATTACCGGCCTTCCGTGCCGTCCATTGTCAAAAAGGGCATCCACCGCCTCTTGAAGCATGCGCTTTTCATTCCTGATGATAATCTCCGGTGCTTTTAGTTCAATTAACTTCTTCAGGCGATTATTCCGATTTATCACCCTCCGATATAAATCATTGAGGTCAGAAGTGGCAAATCTCCCTCCATCCAGAGGAACCAGTGGTCTTAGGTCTGGAGGGATAACGGGAATTACCTCTAAGACCATCCATTCCGGTCTATTCCCCGATTTTCTGAATGCCTCTACCAATTTCAAGGTCTTAATGACCCTCTTATTCACCTGTCCACTTTTTGTATGCTTAATTGCCTTTCTTAAATCGTGTGCCATTTTATCCAGGTCTATTTCCTTCAAAAGCATCTGGATTGCTTCTGCCCCCATTTTAGCCACAAACTTATTAGAATATTTCAATTTTGCTTCCTGAAATTTCTCTTCACTGAGTAGTTCCTTTTTACGCAAAGGAGTATCCCCCGGATCAATTACAATGTATTCTTCATAGTAGATAACTTTCTCCAGTTCCCTTATGGAAAGGTCAAGCAATAATCCCATTTTAGAGGGCATCACTTTAAAAAACCAGATATGTGAAACCGGACAGGCAAGTTCTATATGCCCCATCCGCTCACGACGGACACTGGAACGGGTTACCTCCACTCCACAGCGGTCGCAGACTGTCCCTTTATATTTAATCCTTTTATACTTCCCACAATAGCACTCCCAATCTCTGGTGGGTCCGAAAATTTTCTCACAGAAAAGTCCATCCTTTTCTGGCTTAAAGGTCCGGTAATTTATGGTCTCCGGTTTCTTCACCTCTCCATGCGACCAGGAACGAATGGTCTCCGGAGAAGCAATCTTTATACTTATGGCATCAAATAAGAAAAGACCTTCTCCTCTATTTTTTATCTTCTCTTTATCTTTCATAAGGGGACTGGTTTTCATTTCAAACCTTCCTTTTTTCCTTCTTTATATCCAGACATAATCCCTGTAATTCCTTCACCAGAACATTGAAAGATTCTGGTGTCCCAGGATTTAAGGCATTTTCTCCTTTCACAATCGCCTCATATATGCGGGTTCTACCTTCTACATCATCGCTTTTTACAGTGAGCAGTTCCTGTAAAGTATAGGCTGCTCCGTATGCCTCCAGGGCCCAAACTTCCATCTCCCCAAACCTCTGCCCACCAAACTGTGCTTTTCCACCCAAAGGTTGCTGAGTAACTAAGGAGTAAGGTCCTATGGAACGGGCATGAATTTTTTCATCCACTAAATGAATGAGTTTCATCATATAGATATATCCCACAGTAACTTTGTTGTCAAAAAGTTCTCCGGTATAACCATCACGTAATTCAATCCTGCCATCCTCAGGTAAACCAGCCTTCCGCAATTGCTCCTTAATCTCTTCCTCATTTGCTCCGCCAAATACCGGAGAAACAACCCTCATCCCCAAAATTTTGGCTGCCCAACCTAAACTTGTCTCCAGTAATTGTCCCACATTCATCCGCGAAGGAACTCCCAAAGGATTAAGCACAATCTCTACAGGAGTACCATCGGGTAAAAAGGGCATATCTTCCTCGGCTACAACACGGGCAATCACTCCTTTATTTCCGTGCCTTCCCGCAAGTTTATCTCCTGCAGAAAGTTTCCGCTTACTGGCAATATAAACCACCACTTTCTTCAATACTCCGGCAGGAAGTTCATCGCCGTGTTTAATCTGGTCTATCTCGCGCTCCTGTTCGTAAATTAACTCCTCCATCTGGTCAGCGTAAAGTCGCATTACTTTTTTTATTTCTTCCTCAAGGGCTTCGTTGTCCTTTATTTTTACTACTTCCAGTTCCGCCTTCTCCAGTTTATGCAAATCTTTCTTGGTAATCGTCTTATCCTGAGGAATAAGTGTCTTACCGGTTTCCACATCTAAGAGTGCGGAAGAAAGTTTCTCTCCCAAGAGGAGTTTAGCCAGACGCCGGTTTCTTTCTTCCTTTATTTCTTTTATCTGTTTCTGATACCTTTCTTTCACCAGATTAATCCGTTTCAATTCCTCATTTTTTTCTTCCTTAGAAAGTAAACGGGCTTCCTTGCGTGAGAAAATCCTTACCTCTACCACTATCCCCTCTACTCCCGGAGGAACGGTAAGCGAAGCATCGCGCACATCCCCGGCCTTCTCCCCAAAGATTGCTCTTAATAGCTTCTCCTCAGGAGTCAATTCCGTCTCTGTCTTGGGAGTAACTTTACCTACCAAAATATCCCCGGATTTAACCTCCGCTCCAATGCGGATAATCCCTTGTTCATCCAAATCTTTTAAAGCCTCCTCACTTACTCCGGGGATATCACGGGTGATTTCCTCTGGTCCAAGTTTTGTCTCTCTTGCTTCAATACTAAACTCCTGGATATGGAGTGAGGTAAAGGTATCGTCCTTAAGTAACTTTTCACTCACCAAAATCGCATCCTCAAAATTATATCCACGCCAAGGCATAAAGGCTACGAGGACATTTCTCCCCAAGGTAAGTTCTCCTTCTTGGGTAGCCATTCCATCGGCAATTACCTCTCCTTCCTTTACCTGGTCTCCCACTTTTACCAATGGACGTTGATTAATACAGGTATCGGCATTGGAACGGAAGAATTTCTTTAAATTGTAAGTCTCAGAACCAATCACTATCCGGTCTGCCTGCACCTCACGCACCACCCCATCCTTCCTTGCCAAAACTACTGCTCCGGAATCCCTGGCTACCTTCTCTTCCATTCCCGTGAGCACCAGGGGAATCTCCGGGAAAAGCAGTGGGACCGCCTGCCTTTGCATATTTGAACCCATCAGCGCCCGGTTGGCATCGTCGTGTTCAAGGAAAGGAATAAGCGCAGCCGAAACAGATACTAACTGTCGCGGAGAAACATCCATGTAATCTACCCTCTTCGGTTCAACTTTTAAGAAATTATCTTTATGGCGACAGAAAACTAAATCCTCCACCAATCTTCCCTCTTTATCCAATTTCGCATTCGCCTGAGCAATGATGTATTTATCCTCCATATCTGCAGTAAGGTATTCTATCTTATGGGTTATCCTTCCCTCCTCTACCTTCCGGTAAGGGGTTTCCAGAAGTCCAAATTCATTTACCCGTGCAAAGGTACTGAGAGAAACAATTAAACCGATATTTGGTCCTTCGGGGGTCTCTACAGGACATATCCTCCCATAGTGAGAATAGTGCACATCCCTTACTTCAAAACCCGCTCTCTCCCGGTCAAGCCCTCCCGGGCCAAGCGCAGAAAGCCTTCGGCGGTGGGTAAGTTCGGCTAAGGGATTGGTCTGGTCCATAAATTGCGAAAGTTGGCTGCGTAAAAAGAAATCCCTGACCACACTGGAAATCAACTTGGAGTTAATCAGATGATGAGGCATTACATTTTCCATGTCATAGATATTCATCCTCTCCAGGACGGTTCTTTCCATCCGCAGCATCCCCACACGAAGCTGGTTTTCCAAAAGTTCTCCCACCGTTCTTACCCGGCGATTCCCTAAATGGTCTATATCATCAGGGTCACCTGTTCCATGTTTTAAATTTATGAGATATCTCATGGTTTCAATAACCGTTTCTAAGTCAAGAGTCCTTTTATCCAAGGGAACTTTCATATTTAACTTTCGGTTTATAAGAAATCTACCCACCCTCTCCAGATCATAGCGTCGGCGGTCAAAAAATAAGGTTTCTAAGAGTGCCTTCGCCGATTCCAGAGAGGCGGGATAACCTGGTCTTAATTTGCGGTAAAGGTCAAGTAAAGCCTCTTCTTGGTTTTTGGTAAAATCTCGTTTCAGGGTATAGACAATCTCCAGAACATTGTTCTTTAAAACCTTTATCTTGTTTATCCCCAATTCCAGTTCGCGTTCAAGGAGATTCTCCCGGGAAAGACGGGTATACTTGGGAAGAATGATATGTTCGGAATCGGGAAGTTTTACATCCTCTGCTAAGATCCTTCCTAAGAGTTCTTTTAACTGGGTGTGCCGTTCTATCTTTACTTCCTCTATCCCGCAGAAAGTTTTTAAGATTTCTTCATCGGTAGAAAGTCCTAAAGCCCGCAAGAAACTGGTAGCAATAAATTTTCTCTTTCTATCCAAAATAACATGAAGAACATCATTTAAATCAAACTCAAACTCAATCCAGGCTCCATGGTATGGAACAATCCTTGCCGAGTACATCCGTTTTCCATTGGGATGAATAGTTTCTTCAAAGGAAACCCCTGGAGAGCGATGCAACTGCGAAACCACCACTCTTTCATCTCCATTGATTACAAAAGTTCCTTTATCAGTCATCAGGGGTAAATCACAGATATACACTTCCTGTTCCTTAATCTCTTTTTTCGTAACCAATCTTATCCTTGCCTTGAGTGGACTGGCATAGGTTAAGCCCCGCTTCCTGGCTTCTTCTTCCGTATACTTAGGTTTTCCTAAACTATAGCTTACAAATTCAAGACGATAGACTCCATCCGGACTTTCAATCGGGAAAGTGCTCAAGAAAACTCCTTCCAATCCCTGAGGTTTCCGTTTTGTCCTCGGAACATCTGCCTGCAGAAAGTTGGCATAGGAAGACTTCTGTATCTCCACCAAATCAAGAAGGGGAATAGCGTCGGGAATCTTAGAGAAACTTATTCTCTTCATTTTCACCTCACTTTAAAGCTTATTTCAATTCTACCTTTGCTCCCACCTCTTCTAATTTTTTCTTAATCGTTTGCGCCTCTTCTTTCGGAACCCCAGTTTTTATAGGTTTAGGAGCGCTGTCCACCAAATCCTTTGCTTCCTTTAACCCTAAGTTAGTTATGGCACGGATTTCTTTAATCACCTTTATCTTATCCGCACCCGTCTCGGCAAGTATAACATCAAAGGTAGTCTTTTCCTCCGCAACTTCTCCTGCGGAAGCCGGCTGTCCGGAAGCGGTCCCGGTTACGGGAACCGGAGTCACAGCACTTACCCCAAATCTCTCTTCAAAGGCTTTGACCAGGTCCGCCAGTTCCAGAACGGTTAACTGCTCAATGGATTTAATAATCCCTTCCAGTTTCTCAGACAATTTTGTCTCTTCCATCCTTCATCCCTCCTTTTTTCTCCTGTATCCCTTTTAAAATTAACCATAATTTTGTATGCAGATTTAAACTATATACAAAACGGGCAAAAATTCCTTTAAGATTACCTGAGAATTTCCCCAAGAGGATACGTCGGGAAGGTAGGTGGGATAACTCTCTAATTCTCTCGGAAGAGATAATCTGGCTATTGAGCAGCCCACCTTTAATTTTAAAATCCGGAAAATTTTTGTTGTATTCTACCAGAATCTTAGCCACCGCTACCGGGTCATCTCCTCCTAAAACCACACCACTCTGTCCACTTATCAACGGGAGAAGACCTTCCAGACGATTCTTTTTAAAAGCAAGTTGCGCCAAGGAATTCTTCACCACCATAAAAACTGCAGAATGCTTATTTAAATTTTTTCTCAACTCTCCAAGGTCATTAACCTTTAGCCTCTGAAACTCGGCGATAAAGATATGAGAAGTGGCTCCAAACTTCTCCGCCATTTCTTCAACAATCTTTTCTCTGTACCAATGGCCAAATCTCTCTTTATCCATTTTAAGCTACATATTTTGTCCAGTCTATTTTTATCCCCGGACTCATCGTCTTAGAAATGACCACATTCTTAATATACTGCCCCTTAAGCGATGCGGGTTTGGCTCTAAAAACCGCCTCCAGGGCAGAATGCATATTTTCCAAGAGTTGACTTTCAGTAAAAGAAATTTTCCCTACCCTTAAAGCTAAGTTCCCTGTTTTATCCATCTTAAACTCTACTTTTCCTCTTTTAAACTCGTCTATGGCTTTTACGATATCGGTGGTGACTGTCCCCGACTTAGGATTGGGCATTAATCCCCGTGGCCCTAAGATTTTACCCAGACGCGAGATATCCCGCATCATCTCCGGATGAGCAATGGCCACATCAAATTCAAGCCACCCTGAACTAATTTTCTCAATCAAATCCCCTGCTCCCACATAATCTGCTCCCGCTTCTTTCGCCAGTTTTTCTACCTCTCCTTTACAGAAAACCAAAACCCTTACCTTCTTCCCTGTCCCATGGGGAAGAAGTACCGACCCCCGCACAAACTGGTCACTCTGTTTAGGGTCAACCCCTAAACGAAAAGAGAGATTTACCGATTCCTCAAACCGGACAGAGGGCATTTTTTTTAAAATACCGATTGCCTCTTCAAGGTTATAGACTTTATTTTTCTCAAAAAACTGAACCGCAGATTTAAACCTTTTACTTCTTCTCTTCATCTACTACCTCAATCCCCATACTCCGGGCGGTTCCTTTTACAATCTTTATTGCCTGCTCCAGAGAGGTGGTGTTCAAATCCTTCAATTTAATCTCGGCAATCTCTTTAATCTGCTGGGAAGTAATCTTTCCCACCTTTTCTTTATGGGGAATTCCCGAACCTTTGGCTAAACCACAGACCCTTTTCAGGAGCACAGAACAGGGGGGACTTTTGATAATGAAAGAAAAGGATTTGTCCTCATAAATCGTAATTAAAGCCGGAAGGATTAATCCCTCCTGTCCTTTGGTTTTTTCATTAAATTGTTTACAGAATTCCATAATGTTTATACCATGCTGGCCTAAGGCGGGTCCGATGGGCGGGGCAGGATTTGCCTGCCCTGCAGGACAGTATAATTTTATCTGTGCTTTTATTTTTTTAGCCATTTTATATCTTTTCTACCTGCCAGAATTCTAACTCTACAGGGGTAGCCCTCCCAAAAATGGAAACACTTACTCTTACTTTACCCTTATCGGTTAACACCTCTTCTACTGTACCATTAAAATCCATAAATGGTCCTTCTTTAATCCGCACACTTTCCCCAATTTCAAAAATAACCCGGGGGACGGGTTTCTCTCTGCGCTCTTCGCTCTTTTTTAAAATCTCTTCTATTTCCGCTTCTCCCAGGGCTACCGGCTGGGCACCCGTTCCCAAAAATCCCAAAATCCCCGGGGTGGTCTTGAGAAGATACCAGGTCTTTTCATTCAGTTCCATCTCAATGAATATATAACCGGGAAAAAATTTTCTCTCGGAAATTCTCTTTTTACCACCACGCACTTCGGAAACCGTCTCTTTGGGAACCACAATCTGCCCCACCCACTCGGATAACATCTCCTGCTTTATTCTTGTTTCCAGATTTATTTTCACCTTATCTTCCTGTCCGGTCTGTATATGTACCACATACCAATTCTTCGCCATCTTATTTAATAATGAAATTCACCAATTGCGAAAGCAAAAAATCTACGATGCCAATAAAAACCGACAAAACCCCCACGGTCACCACCACCAGAAGTGTGGAACTCCAGACTTCTTCTTTGGTGGTCCAGGAAGTCTTTTTTAATTCCCTTGCCACTTCTTGCAAAAAGCGTTTTATTTTCTTCATCTTCAGCAAGTATATGGTTATGAATATATTACACGCTTACTCTTCTTTATAAATTAAAGTATAAAAACCCCACCTTTCCCTGATTATCCTGAAAAACCAGGTTAAATTAACCTTCCAGGCCTGGAGGGACTTGAACCCCCATCCCACGGATTTGGAGTCCGTTGCTCTACCTTAGAGCTACAGGCCTTATTTTAAACCACGAACTTATTAAATTTGCTCTGCGCTATTTAATTTCTTTATGGAGAGTATGCTTCCGACAAAATTTACAATACTTCTTTAACTCCAGACGGTCAGGGTTAGTTTTTTTATTTTTTGTGGTCGTATAATTTCTTGCTTTACATTCACTACAGGCTAAGGTGATAATCTCTTGCATTTAGGAAACAACCTCCGAAACCACTCCCGCTCCCACGGTTCTTCCTCCCTCACGAATGGCAAAGCGCAATTCCTTTTCCAAGGCTACCGGCTTTATCAACTCCACCTCAATACTTACATTATCACCGGGCATCACCATTTCTACTCCTTTGGGAAGATGCACTACTCCGGTGACATCGGTGGTGCGGAAATAAAATTGTGGACGATAACCTTCAAAAAAGGGAGTATGCCTTCCTCCTTCTTCCTTGGTTAAGACATAAACCTCCGCCTTAAATTTTGTATGGGGAGTGATTGTTCCCGGTTTAGCCACAACCATTCCGCGTTCAAGGTCCTCTTTTTCTATACCACGCAGAAGCAATCCCACATTATCTCCGGCAATCCCTTCATCTAAGATTTTCCTAAACATCTCTATCCCGGTAACCACGGTCTTCTTTATTTCCGGTTTTAAACCCACGATTTCTACCTCATCATTTAACACTACTCTACCCCGTTCTATTCTTCCCGTTCCTACCGTTCCCCGTCCAGTAATAGAAAAAACATCCTCTACCGCCATTAAGAATGGCTTATCCACATCGCGCACCGGCGTGGGAATAAAACTATCCACGGCCTCCATCAGGTCCAAAATAGGCTTACATTTAGAACAGGTTTCTTTACCACATCCACAGTTCATGGCTTCTAAGGCACTGCCTCTAATTATCGGGGTTTTGTCTCCCGGGAATTTATACTTGCTCAACAAATCTCTTACCTCCAGTTCTACAAGGTCTATCAACTCTTTATCATCTACAGCATCTATCTTATTTAAAAATACTATTATACTGGGAACATTTACCTGCCGTGCAAGGAGAATATGCTCGCGCGTTTGGGGCATTGGACCGTCAACTGCGGAAACCACCAGTATTGCTCCATCCATCTGGGCTGCCCCGGTGATCATATTCTTAATATAATCTGCATGCCCCGGACAATCTATATGGGCATAGTGGCGATTTTTTGTTTGATATTCTACATGAGAAATATTTATAGTTAATCCCCTTTCTTTCTCCTCAGGAGCATTATCTATCTCTTCATAATTTTTTGCCTGCGCAAGACCATACTTCTCTAAGACCTTGGTAATTGCCGAAGTAAGGGTAGTTTTTCCATGGTCAACATGGCCAATCGTTCCTACATTCACATGGGGCTTGGTGCGTTCAAATTTTTCCTTTGCCATTTC
>JAMWCM010000040.1 GCA_023818355.1 Candidatus Omnitrophota bacterium | reverse complement strand
AACCGAATTAATTAATTCGTAAGGTAAATTATTATTTACATAAATTAAGTGCCCAATCCTTGCCATTTTCATACCAAAATGCTTTGTATCCCAAGGAAGGTTAACTAAAGTAATTAGTCCATTCATATTCCCCTTTGCTTCGGCAACCAAACAATATCCATGCTTATTTATTATGATATCATCTATCTGCTGAAATAAAATTTTTTCTCTTAATTCTTGATTAAAAATCTTATAATTGCGATATTCGTTGTATTTGTATTCGGCAATTAAGGGCTTAATCTTTTCTAAATCTTGTTTCTCTAATACCCTGATCTCAATATTCATCCCAAAATTTCTTCAATCTCATAGAGTAAATTGTTTTTTGTGAAATTTTTAAGAAATATTTCCTTTAAGAAACTAAGCGCATAACTCACAAGCCTTAAAAAACTATATTTGCTTTTACCCCTTTCTCGCTTAAAATGACTTACAGCAACCTGAGTTACTGAATTAGTCTCTTTAGCAATCATATGTTTAATATTCTTTAAATTCTCTCCGTATTTTTTGATAATTTTATCAATTAAATCTTTTTTTATAGCATTAAAGCCACAGCCAGGGTCTTTAATTTTCTTTCTGGTTTTAAGAGAAATCAATTGCCAGAATACGAATGAACAAATTTTTCTTAAAAAATAGTCCTTGCGCTTTATACGATAGCCAAATACTGCAGAAAAACCCTGGTTTATTTTTTCCATAAATTTAGGGATTTCTTCGGGTGGGTTCTGTAAATCGGCATCTAGGGTAATTACCGCATCTCCTCGGGCAAGCTTTATTCCTGCTAAAATCGCCGGAATCTGACCGAAATTTTTCTTTAATTTTATAATCTTTATCCGTTTATCTTTTTGATAAAGATTCTTTAATATAGCGTAACTTTTATCATCGCTTCCATCATCAACAAAGATAACCTCCGCAGTATAGTCATTAGTTTTTATGGTCTTATCTAATCTCTGATAAAGCTCAACTAAATTTTCTTCTTCATTATAAACGGGAATAATTATAGATAAAAACATTAAAATTTTTTAGGCATTTTCTTCTTTCTTACCAGGCTTTTTAAATAAATCCAAAAATCTGTCTTCATATTCCTTATAAACATTCCAGCGGTCAAGTTCTTTTTTTAATTCATTCGCCTTAGAAATATCTTTCTTTGCCTCCTCAAAAAGTTTCTCTATTTTTTCCTGGGCAGACTTGGGGAGTTTGGTTAAAGAGGAAAGCCCTTTCTTCAATTTTTCTATCTCCTCATCAGTAATTCCTTCGGTTCCCATCATCCCACTCTTTAGATACTCCACCAGCTTTTCAATCTCCTCCTCAATAAACCTTGCCCTCTGTGCAAGTTCGCTCAAGTCTATCTCTATATCCAGTATTTCAATCATTACCTCCAGTATCGCCAGACTTGCCTTGGGGTTTTCTATCTGAATGGTATAAATGGGAATCTCCCCTAAGAGACAGACCCCCTCCATCTTTTTATCCTTAGCCACAGAAAGCAGAAGTCCGTTCAATCCGGCAATCTGTCCGGAGTTCATAAATTTTACCTTAAAATCCTTGAGTTCTTCTAAGATTTTCGGAGAAGTTGCGGTTGCCCAGACCCCCGGCTCTTGAGTATGGTCTATGGGTTGAGGAAAGGCAGCGAAAGTAAAAATACGTTTAACCTTAAATTCTTTTGCCACCTCAAGCACGCGTTCTGCAAAAAGGTACCCTTTTTCCAGGGGAGGCTGGGATTCGCAAAGAAAAAATATTAGGTCATTTGTCCCTTTGGGATTTTTCCAGTAAAAGAACTGGGATTGCGGAAGCTGGGCGGATTGAATCAGGTTCCGTTCTACCCAGGCTCCTACAGGATTAAAATAATTTTTAGGGAGAATAAAACCAAACATCTCCGCTTGCAATTTATCTTTCAAATAAGATGCCGCCCTGATAGCCACCTCCCCCATCCCTGGCCAGGAGGCGATAAGGTAAGGGTCTTCCAATTCCGGCTTTTTACTTAATACAATATCTTTATGCATGTTTATTCCTGTCTTTAAGGATTGGCAAATTCTTCTGCATAATTTTATGCCATACCTCCAATCATGCGGTCAATGGCTTCTCCCGCAGGAACCATAGGAAAAACATTCTCTTCGGGGTCAACTTGGAAGTCAATAAAGACTGTGTTGTCTATAGAGAGCGCCTTTTCTATGGCGGGACGCACTTCTTCTTTCTTGGTTACACGAATGCCCACTGCTCCATAACTTTCAGCTAACTTCACAAAATCGGGATTGTATAAACAGGTATGGGAATAGCGTTTTTTATAAAAGAGCTCCTGCCACTGTCTTACCATTCCTAAGTAAGAGTTATTGATAATTGCCACTTTAACATTTATCTTATTACATACACAGGTCGCCAGCTCTTGAATATTCATCTGAATTGAGCCGTCTCCGGCAATATCAAAGACCTGTTTCTCCGGACAACCCACCTTTGCTCCCATTGCTGCCGGAAAACCAAAACCCATTGTTCCCAATCCTCCGCTGGAAATAAAGGTGCGCGGACGGCTGTATTTATACCACTGCGCCGCCCACATCTGATTCTGTCCCACCTCGGTAGTAATAATTGCTTCTCCTTTAGTCGCCTCATAAATCTGCTCCACCACATACTGCGGTTTCAGTTTGCCATCATCTTTATAACTGAGAGGATTTTTCCGTTTCCATTCATTAATCTGATGAAGCCAAGCTTCGGTATCCGGAGCTTCTTCTATTTCTTCGCTTAATTGCCCCAAGATATTCCTTGCATCCCCTACAATAGGAATATCTACTTTTACATTTTTACTGATGGAGGCAGGGTCTATATCAATATGGATAATTTTGGCATAGGGAGCGAAGGCATCCAATCTTCCCGTAACCCGGTCATCAAAGCGTGCACCCACAGCAATAATTAAATCCGCATTCTGAATGGCTAAATTGGCAAAAACTGTCCCATGCATCCCTAACATCCCCAAAAAAAGTTCATGCGTTCCTGGGAATCCTCCCAGTCCCATCAGGGTAGAAGTGACCGGAATTTTAAGCCTTTCCGCAAGCTCTTTTAACTCCTGATGCGCTCCGGAAGTAATTACTCCTCCCCCAATGTAAAAAATAGGTTTTTTTGCCTCCTTAATGGCTCTGGCAGCTTTCTTAATCTGTCCAGGATGTCCATAGTAGGTAGGTTTATAGCCCCGAAGATTAACCTCTTCCGGCCAGATAAATTCTGTCTCCCGAAGTTGTATATCCACTGGTAAATCAATAAGCACTGGTCCGGGGCGACCTGTGGAAGCAATATGGAATGCTTCCCGAACAATACGGGCAAGGTCCTGCACATCTTTCACTAAATAATTGTATTTAGTAATCGGACGAGTTATTCCGGTAACATCTGCCTCTTGAAAAGCATCATTGCCAATCAAAAATGTCTTCACCTGTCCGGTAAGTGCAACCATGGGTATAGAATCCATATAGGCATTGGCAATTCCCGTGGTAAGATTGGTTGCCCCCGGACCAGAGGTAGCAATACAAACTCCCACTTTTCCGGTTGCCCGAGCATAACCATCAGCAGCATGGGCTGCCCCCTGTTCATGTCGGGTGAGAATAAATCTCAAAGGAGAATCATAGAGGACATCAAAGAAAGGCAAAACCGCTCCTCCCGGATAACCAAACATCACCTCTACACCCTCTTTTAGCAAACTCTCCAACAAAATTTTTGCGCCACTTAACTTCATCCTCTCACCTTATTATAATATCTATCAGAAAAAAATCTAAACTACACCCAGTTTACTCCGAATAAGCTGTGCCCTTTTTACATCTCGCTGCTGAGCGGTAAGTTTTTTCCCTTCCAATTTCTGAAGGTGAGCAGGCTGGATAAAGATAAAAAGCTCATTGAGTTGACGCCGGTCAATATCTTTAATAATTCCCAAATCTACACCCAGCCTTACTTGTGAAAGAAGTTCAATTGTTTCATTGCTGGAAATAATATAAGCATTTTTGAGAATTCCATAAGCACGCCGGATACGGTCGGTAATTCTTTCCCTCTCCTGGGACATAACCATCTGCCTTGCATTCTGTTCATATTCTACCACCTGTCTGATAATCCTTTCCAAATTATCCACAATATCTTCCTCTCTCTGCCCAAGCGTAACCTGATTGGAAATCTGGAAAAAATTTCCGGTCGCTTCAGTTCCTTCTCCATAAAAACCGCGAGCAGTAAGTCCTAACCGGGTAATTGCCTGAATAACCTTATTTATCTGTTTTGTAAATACAAGCACAGGGAGATGAAGCATTACCGAAGCACGCAGACCTGTCCCCACATTTGTGGGGCAGGCAGTAAGGTAACCCCACTCTGAAGAGAAAGCAAAATTCAGCCTCTCGGAAAGAAACTGGTCTATCCTCTGGGAAATATCCAGCGCTCCCCTGAGGTTAAACCCCGATTGCATTACCTGAAGCCGAAGATGGTCCTCCTCATTAATCATCCCACTCACCACCTCATTTGTGCTGATGACCACTGCCTTAGAATCGGGTTTCTGAATAAACTCATGGGAGACAAGATGTCTTTCCAAGAGAAAAACTCTATCCAGTTCATCAATCTCTTTCATCAACAGAAAAATACCTCCCTGAAGAAACTCATTTTCCTTAAGCGCATTTTTAAGTGCTTCCAGAACATTCTCTTTCTCCTTCTTATCTGCCCAGTGGGTAAAAGGAATCCTATCCAAATTGCGTGCCAGACGTATCCGACTGGACATAACAATCTCCGAGTTAGGACCCTCCCCTTTAAGCCATTCTCCTAAACGAACCAGTAAATCATCTAAATTCATCTCTCTTCCTTTCTCTTCTGGTTTTTCTTCTCCAATTCTCTTATCTTGTCTCTTAATTTTGCTGCCTCTTCAAATTCTTCTCTCTGAATTGCCTCTTGCAATTTTTCTTTAAGAATATCAATCTCCGATTTTCTTTTCACCTCTTTAACTATCTTAAGGGGTGTCTTCCCTAAATGCTGAATAGAGCCATGGATACGTTTAAGAAGGGGAACAAGATTTTTGCGAAAAGAGTCATAACATTCACCGCAGCCCAAACGGCCAATCTTCTTAAAATCCTCATAACTCATCCCGCAGTTATCACATTTCAGTTTCAATTCTTCCTTAGTCTTTTCACCCAAGGGTGTGCCTAAATCCGCAATCCCCGCAAGCAGGTCAGATACTCCGAATTGTTGCTCCATCTGAATAGATTTTTCCCGTGCACAATCTTCACAAAGATGCATTTCACTGATTTGATTATTGATAATCTCTGTCACATGGACGGTGGCTTGTTTCTTCCCACAGATATCACATAACATTACCCCTCCCTTCAGTAATTATAAATCAAAAATTAAAATGCAAAAATCAAAATTTTAAATTTTGTATTGTCTTTTTTGATATTTGATTTTTGATATTTAAATTCTATACCTTACCCCTGCGGTTTTAGTCAATTTTTTGAATTCACGCATTAGCCTTAAAGTAATTTTCCCGGGCTTACCCTCTCCAATGACTCGGGAATCAATCTTCACTACTGGTATTATTTCGGCAGCGGTACCGGTAAGAAAACATTCATCAGCATTATAGAGGTCGTGTCGGGTTATAATGGTTTCTTTTACCTCAATCCCTTCCTTTTCTGCAAGTTCTATTACTGTTGTGCGGGTAATCCCTTTAAGTATTCCTACATAAGGCGGGGGAGTGATAAGCACATTATTCTTAACCATAAAAATATTATCTCCTGTGCACTCGGCAACATAACCAAAAGAATTAAGCATAATTGCCTCCTCCACACCGCAGTTAATGGCTTCAATTTTTGCCAGAATATTGTTAAGATAATTCAAAGACTTGATTTGGGGATTAAGCGCCTCGGGAATATTTCTCTGGGTGGGGACAGTAATTATCGTTAAACCTTCACGATAGTATCTTTCTGGATAGAGAACAATCTTATCCGCAATGATAAAAATGTTTGGCTTTTTACACTTACGCGGGTCAAGACCCAAATCTCCCTCACCCCGGGTAACCACCACCCTGATGTAAGCATTATGTAAACGATTTGCCTTTAGCGTTTCAATCACCGCCTGAATCATTTCCTCTTTGCGCAGGGGAATGGTAAGCATCAATGTATGTGCAGACTCATAAAGCCGGTCAATATGTTCTTTTAATTTAAATACCAGACCATTGTAGGAACGAATTCCTTCAAACACACCATCTCCATATAAGAGTCCATGGTCAAAAATGGAAATCTTTGCCTCTTCCTTATTTACCAATTTACCATTGAGATAAATTTTAATTCCCATTTTCCTCTCCTTGGTTAAGTGGGTATTTTTGTTCTCAGACTTTCTCGGATTAACTCCCCATCTTTTATATAAACAATCCGTTTTGCTTTTTCAGCTAAATCTTCCGCATGGGTTACTAAGATAATTGTCTGCTCTTTCTCTCTATTCAATTCTCTCAGATAATTCAACACCAATTCTCCCATCTGAGAATCAAGGTTTCCTGTGGGTTCATCGCAGAAAAGAATTTCCGGTTCATTTATTAACGCCCGGGCAATGGCTACCCTCTGCTGTTCTCCTCCTGAAAGTTGGTTGGGCTTATGCTGCAATCTCTCCTCCAAACCCAGGAAACTAAGAATTTTTTTTGCCTTTTCCCTATATTCTCTTCTTTTATGAAACCCATCCACCAAACCGGCAAGGTAGACATTTTCGGAAACATTGAATTCCGGAAGAAGATGATAGAATTGAAAAACAAATCCTATCTTTTTATTTCTTATCCTTGCCCGCTCTCTTTCATTTATATTATACAAATTTATCCCTTCAAAGTAAACCTCTCCTTTTGTAGGAGAGTCTAAACCTCCTAAGATATGCAGAAGCGTAGACTTCCCTGCTCCCGAAGGGCCGAGAATAGCCACAAACTCACCTTTTTCTATTTTAAGATTTATTCCTTTTAGAACCTCCAGAGGTTTTCTTCCAGTATTATATATTTTATATAGATTTCTTGCTTCTAACATTTAATTCGGATTTTACTCATACCTCAATGCCTCAATGGGCTGAAGTCCTGAAGCCCTCCGTGCCGGATGGAGTGTAGCCAGATAACTTAAGAGCAGAGAGAAAAAGATAACCAGAACAAAATCAATCCTCTCCATTTTTACAGGAATACGGTCTATATAGTAAATGTCTGAGGGAAGTTTAATAAACTGATAATTCTTCAAAAAATAAGTCAAAACCAGACCCCCTATCACCCCGAAGAGCGTTCCTAAAATACCGATAATCATCCCTTCATAACTGAAGATTAATTTTATGGAACGGTTGGATACCCCGATTGCTTTAAGAATACCGATATCTTTTGTTTTTTCCATAACCAGCATAATTAAAGTAGAAGCAATATTAAAAGCGGCCACAATCACAATCAAGGTGAGAATAATAAACATTACAGTTTTTTCCAATTTTAAAGCAGAGAAGAGATTCTTATTTAAATCCATCCAGGTAAGGACAGAGTAATCAGAACCAATCTTCTCCAGTATCTTCCAGCGAACCTGGGGAGCTGTATCCACATTCTCTATCCTTAAACCCAAACCGGAAACAAATCCCTCTAAACCAAAAATCTCCTGAGCATCTTTCAAAGGTATCAAACTCAGATTAGCATCGTATTCATACATTCCCGAATGAAAGATGCCTCTAATTTTAAAGACATAACTTTGCCCATCAAAGGGAGAAATAACCTGAATTGTCTCTCCCATCCCCAGTCCCAATCTTTCCGCTAAGACATTACCGAGAATAATTTCTCTTCTGCCTATATTAAAACTTCCTGATTTTAGATATTTCTCCATACGGGTTACCTCTAACTCGGGCTCTATCCCCCTCACCACCAGACTAAAAACATTCTGACGATGGATGAGCATCACCTGACCATTGATAAAGGGACTTATTCCCCTTACCTCAGGTAAAGTCTTAACTTCCTCCATCAGGGAGAGATATTGAGAAATTCCATAATCTTTCTCTATAATCAGATGTGGGTTTACGCCCACAATTTTTCCCTTAAGTTCCGTATCAAATCCACTCATTACCGCTAAAACCACCAAAAGGGCACTCACTCCTACGGCCACTCCGAGAACAGAAATTATACTTACCAGGGAAATAAAGCGGGTTCTTCTTTTACTTAAAAAATAACGCCAGGCTATCCAGAATTCGTAAAGCATTCTCTTAATCTTCAGGTTTTAACTGCGGAAATAAAATCACCTCTCTGATGGAAGCACAATCTGCAAATAACATTACTAAACGGTCAATCCCTATCCCCAAACCTCCCGCAGGAGGCATTCCGTATTCCAAGGCTAAAAGAAAATCCTCATCAATCTTTTCTGTGCGCTTTCCCTTCACCAGTTCTTCAAATCTTTTCCTCTGTTCAAGGGGGTCGTTCAACTCCGAATAGGCATTGGCAAGTTCTAATCCTCCAATGAACAACTCAAATCTCTCACTCAGATAGGGGTTATCTGGCTTTGTCTTTGCCCAGGGACAAAAAATGGAAAAAAGGTCTACAATAAATACCGGACAACTTTCTACAGGCTCTAACTGCTCACTGATAAAGTTAACTATCTGGGAACGGCTCAATTTCCCTTCCTCTATAGGTAAACCTAATTTCTCTGCCCAGACCTCTACCGGTTGTTCAGGGGTTATACCAAATTTTTCTTTCACCATTTGGGCAAAGGAAATTTTTTTCCAGGGAGGAGTCAAATCTATTTCCTTCTCCTGATAAACTATCTTTTCTTTCCCCAGAACTTCCTTAGCCAGATAAAAAATCAATTCTTCAGTTAACTGCAGCATATCCGAACAATCCGCATAAGCTTGATAAACCTCAAGCATAGTAAATTCGGGATTATGTCTTGTGGATACTCCTTCATTACGAAAACTACGGTTTAATTCATAAATTTTATCAAAACCACCAACCAGAAGTCTCTTTAAATAAAGCTCGGGAGCAACCCTTAAAAAAAGCTCTTTCCCATAAAAATCCAATTCTGTCTTTAAAGGTGTCCCCACTGCTCCTCCAGGGATGGGTTGTAACATGGGAGTTTCCACTTCTAAGAATCCTCGGTTATCTAAGAATTCTCTAACTTTTTTAATCACCTGCGTGCGCAAAAGAAAAATTTCTTTCGCTTCCGGATTGGCAAGGAGGTCTAAATAGCGCTGGCGGTATCTTAGTTCAACATCTTTTAAACCATGCCATTTCTCCGGAAGGGGTCTTAAGGATTTGGCAAGGATTTTAAAATCGCTGACCTGAATGGTTTCTTCTCCAGTCTTTGTCTTAAATAACCTTCCCTCCACACCAATGATGTCTCCAATATCCAATTTATCAAAAAGAGCAATTTCTTCTTTATCCAAGAATTCTTCTTTAAAATAAATCTGAATCTTTTCCGTAGAGTCTCTTAAGTCTAAGAAACTCGCCTTCCCATGTTTACGGATGGCCATAATCCTCCCGGCAACCCTTACTTCTTTTTGCTCTGAAAAATTTTCTCTTATTTCTCTTATAGACTGACAGATAAATTTCTCTCCGTAAGGATAAATACCCCGCTCCTTAATCTCTCCCAATTTCTTTAACCTTATTTTAATCAATTCATTTATCTCTTCCATTATTTCTGTTGAATAATTTTTTATTTAAAATTTAACTATTTTTCTTATTCATTTTGTTTAAATTATAACAAAAGATGGCATGGATTTAAAGAATAATTTTCTTATTGCGCATAAAATTCAGGAGAAAAAACACAAAACAAATAAAAACGAACCAGTCACCAAAGTGGGTATAAAAAGTCCTTTCTGAATGAAAAAAAATTTCTCCCGTAAGTGTACCCATAATAAATAATTTTTCTCCCCTATCATCTTTTAGTTCTGAAACAATTTTCCCCCAAGGGCTAACTATACAACTATAACCAGTATTGGCAGACCTTACTATGTACCGCCTATTTTCTATTGCCCGGAAAACAAGTGCCTGGAGATGCTGAAAAGAAGCCGGACTCTTTCCATACCAGCCATCTTCGGTGATATTAATCAAAAATTCTGCTTTCTTTTGCACAAATTTACGCACCAGAGAAGGGAAAATATCTTCAAAACAGATTAAAACACTGAACTCAGAAATAACAAATGGGAATCTGTAAGTAAAAACTGTATATTCTTTACCTCGCGAATAGTCACCGATAGAAAATCTTTTTTGTAAAAAACCAAAAATTCTTGGGAATGGAATATACTCGCCAAAGGGAACTAAATGGATTTTGCGATACCTAAAATTTTCTTCTCCTTTCTCCGAAATAAGAATTGCAGAGTTATAACTTAAATTTCTTTCCAGAGTAGGAGCACCTACTAAAATAGCGGTATTAATTTCTCTGACTAAATTTAAAACTTTCTCTCTCAATTCTTTTTCTTCTTCCCAGAAACCCGGAAAAGCAGTCTCCGGCCAGATGATAAAGTGGGGATTTTTCTTTGCTGCCACCCGGCTAAGCAAAATATATTTTTCTATAATCACCTTCTTTAGCTCTTCATCCCATTTTTGATAAGGAGGAATGTTTGCCTGAATAAGACAGAGCTTAAGCGGCACTTGGTGCCTGATGCTTGGGGCTTGGTATATCTTATAATAACCATAGGCTAAAACCAGAGATAGAGATATTAAAGAGGAAAAGGATTTTTTCATCTTACTAACTGCTGAATACTGGCTACTAACTACTGAAAAAATTGCTCCATT
>JAMWCM010000039.1 GCA_023818355.1 Candidatus Omnitrophota bacterium | reverse complement strand
ATATCAGAAACCTCAAGAAAGAGAGCATCTAAGGTGTCATTAAGAATTTTTTCGGGATTATTACTCTCCATCTGTGTTGAAGATAGTAGATGGGGAGAAGAAAAATCTAATTTCCGGGCTATATCCATATGATTGAGATTGGTTTGACGATAGATATAGAAATAATTGCTTTCAATCTTTTTTTCCTGAGCATAGACAAAAATATTTATGAAAAAAAAGAAAACAAAATAAAAAACAAATCTTTTCATCAATCTTTATAACTCTTTGCCAATTTTTATGCGTGTCTCAAACCTTAAAATGTTCCAGTTTCTTCTGAATTTCCTCTACGGTTTTCTCTATCTCTTCTACTGTTTTATTATCAGAAGAAATGAGGGGTCTTACTTTACCCCAAGATTCCTTGAGGATATCGTATTTTTTATTCAATTCCTTAAGACTCTCCCTTAATTTATTAATCATCTCATTCATACTCAAAGCCAAATCCTGAAGCTGGTCATTTTTACGAATCTGAAAATTGCGACTTAAGTCTCCTGAACCCACTGAAATCAGCTCTTTCTTAAAACGATAGAGTGGTCCGGCAATCTTGTGGGAGATGAAAAGGGTAAGAATTATGGTTGCTATACTTATAATCACCGTGGTTACAACGATGGTTTGAATTAAAAGCGGAAAGAGGAAATCTGCAGTGGTTTTAACCGTTGCACGTAAGTTTTCAAAAACAACAGTGGTCGAACCTATAGTTAATAAATAAAGCAAAACCCCAATAACCAGAGAACCCAAAATAACCAGAAGACAGAATTTAATAATAAATCTTGACTGAAACTTCTTTTCAATAAAATAAATCCTCCTCCGATTTATCTTTTCTGCCATGTCTTCCCCCTTTCACAATAAATCCAAAAATCAAAATTTAAAATGCAAAATTACATACCAAAATTAAAAATGTTTATTTCTTACCTTTCAAGGTCAAAATACTAGAAGCAAAAATATTTGCAATCTCAGAAACTTCTTTTAACAAATCTTCTGATTCACTAGTATTGCATTTCTTAGCATCTATTAGAATGGATAACCAGAATTTAGATTCGTTAGAGGATTTTAAAGAATGATTAAAATAATTAGTGAAATCTATCTTTGAACTAGCTGCTCTTGCTTCAAAATAATTAGCACCAATACTTGCGCCACTCCTCATTAGTTGGTCAGCTATAACTCTGCAAACCACATCTCTGGGCAACATATCTATGAATTTAATTAACCTCAAGATAAAATTATAAATTCTATTCTTGAATTCTTCTTTAAAAGTCTCTCTATCAATTTTGGGATTTTGCATTGTCATTTTGAATTTTGCATTTTGGATTTTGCATTCCCTTCTAAACCCAGTGCTTTTTTATCTATCTCAATTCTGGCTTTTGCCCGTAATCCCTCCACCCACTGCTCAAATGCCTGGGCCTGTTTCTGTCTTAAGAGTTGCCATTTGATTTCTTTATATACCTCTGATAATGGTTTCTCAATCAATCCTTTTTCCTTCAGCTCATTGTAATATGCTTCAATTTCTTGCTCATTAACCTGGGTCTTGGATGCAAATTCATTGCTCTTTTTGTCCAGAACTGCCTTCAAAAGCATCTGCTCATAAAATCGCTCAATTGATTTTAAAAATTCCTTATCCTTATTTAAACCAAGATTCTCTGCCTCCTGTAAGATTAATTTTCTGTTAACTAAATTCTCTAAGAATTTTTCTTTCTGATTATTCGGACCCAATATACTTGCCCCCGCTTCTCTGAACTCCTCTTCAAACTCCTTAGCGGTCATCTGAAAGTTGTTAATTTTTATAACGAGCTTATCCGGATTTCTTTTTGTGCAACCGAAAAATAAAAACAGGAAAACCACGATTATTAAATACCTTTTCATTATACCTCCTTGTTTAAAATTTACTTTTCCCAACTTCTTAACTTCCCTTTGTGAACATAAGCTTTTTCTTTCCTCAATACCCAAAATAATTCCCCCGTATTTTTTTAAAAACTTAGATAGTCCCTCCCTTATGGGTTTTTATTTTACCATCTTTATTATGCCCTATCCAGTAGAATCTTGCAATAAATATTTTCTTTTTTCTTTGAATTTATTAACTCAAACATTGTAAAATATGGTAGGAAATTTTTAAGAATAAGAGATGAAAAGAAACGGTTTTACCCTGATGGGGATAATCTTGGTAATTATTTTACTTGGTATTTTAGGAATTACTTTTACCATAAAATTTTCCGGTTTTGCAGAAGTAAAACTTTCTTCAGCAATAAGTAAACTTGCCTCAGATATTGCCTATGCCCAGCAACTCTCTCTTACCACCCAGTTATACCATGGAATTTCCTTTGATACCGTCAATGAAAAATATTCTCTCTTCTGCGAAACAACAGATAACCTTATCAAAGACCCCTATACGGGAGAAGATTTTATAGTAGATTATACTAAAGGAGAATTCCAAGGGGTTAATCTCCATTCTGTAAATATAGATGGAGGAAGAGAAATTCTCTTTAACTGGGAGGGGATACCCTGTAATAGTGCAAAAACAAAAATTATCATTGAGGCTACAATCACCTTAGAGTATGAAGGAAGAACAAAGACCTTAAGCGTGGTTGCGGAAACTGGAAAGGTGAATTGGTAAAATGCAGCACGAATTATGAATAGCGATAGGGGGGTCACTTTACTGGAACTGATTCTCTTTATACTCGTGGTAGGGATTGCCATCCCTCCTCTTTTGGTAGTTGCTTCCCACGCAGTATATAATACTGTGGCAAACGAAATAATCTTAAAAAGCACAAGTTTAGCAGAAGAAAAAATGGAGGAAATAAAATCACTTAATTTTGATGAAATTGTAACCGTTTCTGGTAATTTTGATACCCCTTTTCAAGATTACATTTTTTCCATAAATGTATATTGTGTCCGTCCCCCTGATTACGAAACACAAGCCAATTGTGGTGATTATAAACGGGTGGAGGTTTTGGTAAACAATTCCGTTATTCCCGAAATAGAATCCACTCTGGTAACCATCATCACCAAAAGATGAGATACTATTTAAATAAGAGCGTAGGTTTTACTTTGCTGGAGTTAGTTATGGTAATGGCACTTATGGGCATACTTATTTTTTTCTTATCCGGAGTAATAAGAAAGGGAGTGGAAGCCTGGTATTTTGTGGTAGATAAAGAAGAGCTTTCCCTACAGACATCCTATGCCTTAAACCGTCTTGTGCGTGAACTGCGCACTGCCCAAAATATCATCTCTGCCTCGGAAAATTATATCAGTTTTACTGACTACCAAAACAATACTTTTAACTATTACATTTCCCAGGAGATTCTCTATCGGAATGGTAAGGAAATTCTTGATGGAATAATCGATTTTTCTTTACACTATTATCCTTCAAATGATAATATAAGAAGGATTACTATAAGCTTAGAAAGAAGTAAAGGAGCATATAGCCTTCTTCTGCGCACAGGAGTGAAAATCAGAAAAAAATGAAAAAAAGGGGGGTTTCGCTTTTAGCCGTAATTGTGGCTATTATCTTTTTTTCCATTTTTGGATTGGTGGGACTTTCTATGCTTTCTACCTCTACCCGCAGGTCAGTGGATTATCTTTATTCCGAAAAGGCATTTTATATTGCTGAGGCAGGGGTGGAAGTAGCCTTAAGAAAACTGAAGGATAACTGGGACAGTTGGAAAGACTCTTCCAATTTCCCAGAAGGAAGTCTTGCCGGTGGCACATTTGTTTTATCGGTCTATGATGACGACGAGGAAGACAACAACCCTGATACTGACTCCAACAACCGTGTAATTATTGAATCAACGGGCTATTATCAACAAGCAAGAAGAAGAATAAAGGTTTATGTGGATAGAAGTGGATTACCTGATTCAGCCATATATTCAAATAATCTTGTAAATGTAAGATCTAACTCTGCTGATGTTGAAGGGGATGTGATTGCAAATACCATAAATGACCCGCATAATCGCATTTTTGGAGAAAAAATTACGGGTAATACTTTTTTGCCCACCTTAGACCTTGTCTGGTTCAGAACACAAGCGGAGGAAAATAATTTAAATGGAAACAATGGCTCTCCAGGCAATTATTTCCCCGGAAAATTCACCACAAATCTACCTTCATTAAATGGGGTTATCTATATTGATACTTATGTAGGCGGAAATACAGACCATAAAGTAACCATAAGCGGCAATATCTCAACTGAACCCGGGGAGGGAAATCCTGCTGTGCTCATTGTCAACGGAGACCTCAATCTAAAAGGCACCGGTGCCGGACTTAAATTTAATGGTCTTATTTATGTTACAGGAGAAATAGAAGCAGATAGTGATATCGGAGGAAATGTAGAGGTTTCAGGCATGATTATCTCCAACGGTTCACTTGATATAGCAGGAAATGCCATTATAAGTTACAATTCCGATTCCCTTGAGAGTTCTTTCAAACAGCATATTTATGGAATACCCACACTTACTAATTTTAAAGAAATAGCAGCAGTCCCTTAGATTTCAAAAGGTATGGAAAATATAAAACCATTAGAAGAAATCCTCTTAGCGGAAGGACTAATCAATACTCAGCAATTAAACCGGGCAAAAGAGGAAGCCCAGAAGTTGGGATTATCCCTTGAAGATGTCTTAATAAAACTGGGTTTTGTCGGTGAGGATATAATTGCCAGTAAAATTGCCGAAGTTCTTTCCCTGCCCTATGTGAAATTAAGCAACTACAACATTGATCAGAATGTTATAAAACTCGTACCCGAAGAAATCGCCCGCAGATATAAACTCATTCCCCTCTTCCTCTTAGAAGATACGCTTACTCTGGCAATGGCAAATCCCCAAAACATCGTTGCTCTTGATGAAATAAGACTAAAGACAAAATTAAAATATATTGATGTAGTGGTAGCCGGAAAGACTGAGATAGAAAATGCTATCAATCAATATTACGCTGGAATCGGGGATGTCAAAACTATCCTTGAAGATATAAATATTGCCGAACTGCGTCATGTTTCTGAAGACACCAGCCCCCAGTTGCTTGCCCAGATTGCTGAAGAAACCCCGGTAGTAAAACTGGTGAATTTTCTTATTCAAGAAGCTGTTAAATCCAAGGCAAGCGATATCCATATTGAGCCAGAAATGAATATGCTTAGGGTGCGTTATCGCATTGATGGTATTCTCTATGAAGCTTATAGATTACCCAAACAGGTCACCGGATTAATTACCTCCCGGATAAAAATCCTCGGCAATTTGGATATTGCCGAAAAACGCAAACCCCAGGATGGTAGATTCCGCATCAATTTAGAGAACCGCGAAATAGACATAAGACTTTCATCATTTCCTACTCTGTATGGTGAGAATTTGGTGTTGCGTATCTTAGACAGATCCAGGGTATTACTGAGGCTTGTAGATTTGGGTTTCGGACCCAATGACCTGGAGAAATTTAATTCTCTAATCCATGCTCCATACGGCATAATTCTGGTTACCGGGCCCACAGGAAGTGGGAAAACTACCACCCTCTATGCAGCGCTTTCAGAAATAAACTCCCCCCAGATAAATATTATGACCATTGAAGATCCGGTTGAATATCAGATACCCCTTTTAAGACAGACACAGATCAATCCTAAGGCAGGGTTAACCTTTGCTACCGGATTAAGGAGCATCCTGCGTCAGGACCCGGATGTGATTATGGTTGGAGAAATCCGTGATTTAGAAACCGCAGATATTGCCATCCAGGCTGCGCTCACTGGACATCTGGTTTTCTCCACCCTCCATACCAATGATTCTGCGGGTGCTTTAACGCGTCTTATTGATATGGGGATTGAACCTTTCCTTGTTTCCAGTTCAGTAATCGGTATAATTGCCCAGAGACTGATACGTTTAATCTGCCCCCATTGTAAAGTTGAATATTCTCCTCCAGAAGCAGTGCTAAAAAGTTTAAATTTAGAACCCAGAAAAGAAGAAAAATTTTATCGTGGAGAAGGGTGTGAAAAATGTAAAAAAACCGGTTATTCGGGAAGGAAAGGAATTTTTGAAGTGCTGGTAATCAATGAAGAGATTCGTAAACTCATTGTTGCCAAGGCATCCGCCTCAGTGATAAAACAGACTGCTATTTCTCAGGGGATGTCTACTTTGATGGCAGACGGTTTAGAAAAAGCGAGGCAGGGTCTAACCGCCTTAGAGGAAGTGCTGAGATTAACGAAACTGGAGGAATAACCATTAATGCTTACATTCAGATATCGGGCAAGAGATAAGTCTGGAAAAATGATTGAAGGTAATATTCAGTCAGAATCAATAGAACTTGCCAGTGAGAAGTTACTTGCTTCGGGTCTTATTCTCTTAAGCCTTTCCTTGACAGAAAAAAGAAAAAGTCTGAAATCTTTTCTAAAAATTCAGCCCCAGAAAGTAAAGTCATCAGAACTTGTTCTCTTTACCAGACAGCTCTATACTCTCTTAAATGCCGGGGTTTCCCTTACCTCTTCCTTAGAGTCACTTGCCCAGCAGACAGAAGGAACTTATCTGGAAAGAGTAATTAAAAGTTTAATTGAGGATATCCGTTCCGGAAAGAGTTTTTCGGGAGCTCTGGAAAAGTTTTCTCGGGTTTTCAATAATCTTTACTGCAATCTGATTAAGTCAGGTGAGGCAACCGGAAAATTAGACGAGGTATTAAACCGCTTGGCTATGATGGGAGAATATGAGGAAGAAATGCGTGCGCGTATTCGCTCCGCACTAATGTATCCGGTGATTGTCGTCTGTGCCCTTATAGGAACCTTTATCTTAATGGTTACCTTTGTCCTGCCCCGGTTTGCCAAAATGTTTTCCCGTTTTAAAACCACCCTCCCTTTACCTACCCGTATATTACTGGGTATAAATTATCTGGTAAGCCACTATGGAATATTTATCTTAGGTGGAATGATAATTTTAATCTTTGCCTTAATAAAATTCAACCAGACACCAAGAGGAAAAGAAATCCTTGACCGCTTAAAACTAAAACTTCCCATATTTGGTCCTCTGTTTCTTAAAATAGGTCTCTCTCGCTTCTGCCGGACTACCGCCGGACTTATCTCAAGTGGTATTCCTATCGTTAAAACCTTAGAACTCGTAGAACAGGTTACAGGAAATACCATCGTTTCTCAGGCTATTAAAAATATAAAAACAGGAATAACTACCGGAGAATCAATGCAGGCGATGATGCGTCAGGAAAAAATTTTCCCGCCCCTGGTCGTGCAGATGGTGGCAATTGGAGAAGAAACCGGGAAGACAGATGAACTTTTAAACAAAGTATCTGATTATTTTGATTATCAGATAAATCATACGGTCAAGAATCTCACCACCCTCATTGAACCAATCCTTATCTCAGTGCTTGGGGCAGGAGTGCTTTTTATGTCTCTGGCTATCTTTTTGCCGATGTGGAATTTAATTTATCTGTTTAAGAAGTGAAAGGGAAGGAATTTATTTGACAAAATGATATTTTTTTCTTAATATAAGAATGTCTCACCCAAGAACTTATCAAAATAGTCAATTAATTTACAGGAAGGAGGTGAAAAAGAATGCTTAAAATGCGTGGTTTTACCTTGATTGAGTTGGTTATTGTCATCGTTATTATCGGCATCCTTGCGGCTATCGCCATTCCCAGATACCTTGACCTGCAGAGGGAAGCAAAAAGGTCTTCTTGTCAAGGAACCATTGGGGCTATAAGAGCAGGAATCCAGATTTATTTTGCCAAAAACAAAACTTTTCCTACAGCAGGCACAGCATTTTCCTCAGTAATCACTGAAGACTACGATGCTACCCTTTGGGATCCGGAGACACTCTCAACGGGGGTCAAATGCACCTATGCAACTGGAGAATATTTTACATGTGACTACAGTGCAACCGATGGAACATTTATCTGCACTGAGACAACCGGAGGAACTCAATAAATCCTAAAGTTTTAACCAATGTGAAAACTCAATTGGCAAAAAAGAGAAAAATACTTGCGCTTGACTTAGATGGAGAATTAACGACACTTGCCTATGCGGAATTAGAAAAAGAAAAAATTAAACTTCTGGGAATTAAAACTATTTTTCTTTTAGATATAGAAGAAGCAGAGCAAGAAAAAGAGTTAATTGAAAAACTTTCTCGGTCATTAAAAGAATTATCACCCGCGGGTCGGGAAGTGCTTGTTTGTCTCCATAGCGGATCCCTCTATGTGGGAAGATATGCTCTTCCCGACCTCCCTCCAAAAGAAATCCCCAAGGCTTTACGCTGGCAGTTTAAAGAAGCAATTTCTGAAAGTGAAGAGAATATTATCTTTGATTATCTCTTCGTAAAAGAAACTGTTGATGCTGAAGGTTTAAAACAGAAACATTATCTTGTCTGTCTGGTTTCCAAAAAAGAGATTGATTATATCTGTAGAATCATAGAAAAAATAAATCTTGAACCCCGCAGGATAACCATTCCTTCTTTCCCTTTATTTAAATTACTTCCTGCGGATATAGACCTCCAAAAGACTTACGCTATATTGGATTTTTCTTGGACAGTCTGTGCATTCTCTTTTTATCAAAATAAACAAATCCTTTTCTCCCGTATTATTCCCATAGGAGTAAAAAATCTGATAAATGCTTTGTGTATCTCTATAGTCTATAAAGGGAATAAGTTATCTTTAAACCCCGAAAAAGCTTGGCAGGTATTGAAAGAAGTAGGGATCCCGGAAGAGGTCAGTGAAGCAGAGTGGCAGGGTTTCCCCCTATCTCAGATACTCGTTCTGATGCGCCCAGAACTGGAAAGGCTCTCTACAGAATTAATCCGTTCGCTGGATTATTTCTCTCTTACCTTAAAGGAAAAAAATCCGGAAAAAATATTTTTAACAGGGATAGGAACTTCCATAAAGGGATTACCCAAATATTTAATGCACAATATCCATTATCCCTTAGCAGAACTGCTATCTCCTGTTGAATCTGGTTCTGAACTTTCTCCCCAGGAAAGAAATACGGTCTCTTGTTCTTTAGGAAATCTTTTAAGTCTTCCCGACAAGACCATAAATCTTCTACCCTTAGGATACAGAATAGAAAGAATGCCCGTTATCCAAAAAACAATAAGGATATCTTCTCTTATCATTTCCCTCTCTATGCTCGGCTCAATCATCCTTACTTTACCTAAAAGCATAATTCAAAGAAAAGAACTTGCTCTATTCAAAAAACATACACCCTATTTTGAGAAACTTAAAGAACTAAATAGAGAACTCCGAAGGAGAGAGGAGATAAAATCCATTATTTCTCAGGGAAAAATAAACTTTAGCTGGATAATCCAGGAAATATCTGCAGTCATCCCACCTAAAGCAATAATTTCCCAGTTGAATTTAAATAAAAGCACACGCACTATTGAGCTTCTGGGTATAATTTTTTCTGGAGAATTTGTAGAAAATATCGTAGCCGAGATAATGAAGAATATAAATAATTCAAAAATTCTCTTTGAACCAAAACTGGAGTCTATCAAAAAAGCACCTGAGCGAGGTATCGCTGAGTTTAAAATGAAGGTTAAAGTAAGATGAATTTATCGGAAATATTTAAAAAATACAGAAGATTAATCCGCCTGGGTATGCCTCTAATCATTCCCCTTTTTATCTATCTCTTTATTTATTATCCTCTACATAAAAAGATAACGCGTCTGGCGAAGGAGCATAAAAAATACATCAATTCTATGCAAGACCTGGGGATATTCACGCTTTCTCCAAAATCAACCACTGACTTTGTGCGAAAGAACCTGCAGATGGAAACAGGCTTTTTTGCCAGCGATTCGGAATCCATAAACAGTATTTCCCGACTCTGTTATAGATTAGGTCTAGACCTCATCTCTATAACTCCAGTAAAGGAAGAAAAGGTGACGGATAAGGATAAAAAAAACATAACTCTGGAAGGGAAAAATCTTTCGCGCATTGTATTCAAAATTTCTCTACGGAGCAACTTCCTCAATTTGATGAGATTCTTGAGGGAAATAGATAAAGGGGAGAAATTTTTAATTTTAAATAATCTGGTGATTTATAAACAAACACCTTTAGACCCTGCTTCCGATAGTTTGAAAATAGACCTGGAATTGGAAGCGTTTGTGCTGGGATAAAAATATGGAGAATAAAAAACTTAATTTGATTGCCGGAATCTTAACCTTAATCTTTATATTCACCCTCTTCTCTTCAATGGGCAGAGTAAAGAAGTATTATAAAAAGACAAAAAAATTCCCTGAAACCCAAATACTCCCCGAAGGAAAAGTCTCTTCTACTTCTGAAAAAGAGCTGGAAGTATATTTTGCTCAGTTAGGACTTGCTCGCAACCCATTTATATTAGATGGAAAAATCTCTAAGTGGAAAGAAACTATGGAAGAAAAAAGGGAGGGCTTGCATTTAAGCGCAATTGTCTGGGATGAAATTAAACCCTTAGCAATTATCAATAATCAAGTGGTAAGTGTAGGGGAAAATTTAGAAAATTATGAAATAATCTCTATAGAAAAAGATAAGGTAATCGTGAAAAAGGGAGAAGAAACGATAGCGTTAACTATAGAAAATAAATAATCCACAATTTAAAATAGGAGGTAAGATGAGAAGCAAGTTTTTAGTATTGAGAATTGTTGTCTTCTTCTTGGTTATTTTTCTTGTAAATAAATTGACTTCAGCTCAGGAGAAAAATTCTCAGGTAGTAGGAGAGATTACCGAAACCCCTTCAGGAAATCTTACCATGACCTTTAAGGATGCAGATTTACTCACAGTTTTGGAATTGCTTGGTCGTAAAGGAGGGGTTAACATCATTGCTGGGAAAGAAGTCAGTGGCACGGTAACCGTAAAACTGGTGGATGTTCCTTGGGAAAAGGCACTAAAGGCAATTCTCAAAATAAACAATCTCGGCTATGAACGCGAAGGGAACATCATCACCGTAATAACTCAGGAAAAACTTGCTTCACGGAGTAAGTCGGAATCGGAAATTTCGGAAGTTCAACCCATAGTTACCGAAATCTTCCATCTCAAAAATTTAGATGCCAATGATGCAAAAAATGCCATTGCTCCCCAATTATCCTCGCGGGGGAAAATTTCTGTGGTAGCAATTAAAGGACAGAGAGGCTGGATTTTTGGAACAGAAAGCAGTCTGGAAAAACGTGCACGTGCTAAAACAGAAATGGAAGGAAAGGCAAAGATTCTAATTGTCTCAGATATCCCTCCGGTAATTGAAAGGGTAAAAGATATCATCAAAGCGATAGATGTCCCACCACG
>JAMWCM010000038.1 GCA_023818355.1 Candidatus Omnitrophota bacterium | reverse complement strand
ACCACCGCCACAATCTTTTCCTTTGTTCCTCTTATGTCTCTTGCACAAACCATCCCCAAGGCTTGGGAAATGGCGGTTGAACCATGTCCCACAGTAAAAGTATCGTAAGCACTCTCATCAATATTGGGGAAGCCACTTAAACCTCCAAACTGGCGCAAAGTTTCAAAAGAAAAAAGACGCCCGGTAATCAGTTTATGGGTATAAGTCTGATGTCCTACATCCCAGACAATTTTATCCTCGGGGGTGGATAAAACATAATGCAAAGCAAGCGTCAATTCCACCACTCCCAAATTTGAAGAAAGATGCCCCCCACTTCTTGCCGTCACCTCAATAATCTTTTCTCTTATCTCCTGAGCAAGAATGGAGAGCTCATTTAAAGAAAGTCTCTTGAGGTCCCGGGGAGTTTTTATATCCGCAAGGATGCCCATTTAACCTTCCCTTCTACAAATTTTTAGTTATCCTCTTTATTGCTCTGGCTCTGCCAGTCTTTTCATCTATATCCAGCATCACTGCCTGCAGTTCTACCTCTCCCTCGGCAATTTCAAAACGTGTAGGCATCTGGGTAATAAACCTTTCAATAATCTGCGCCGGTTTTCTTCCCAAGATAGAATACTTTGGCCCTACCATACCCACATCCGAGATATAGGCAGTCCCTTTGGGAAGAATTTTTTCATCAGCGGTAGGAACATGGGTGTGGGTTCCGATTACCGCAGAAACCAATCCATCAAGATACCATCCTAAAGCCTCTTTCTCCGAAGTTGCTTCTGCATGAAAATCTACCACTATCAGCGGAGTCTGCGGAAGTAACTTCTCTATCTCCCGCATTCCTACGCGGAAAGGACAATCCAAGGCTTCCATAAAAACCCTCCCCTGAAGATTAACTACCCCCACTTTAATCCCCTTTTGTGTCATAAAAATTCCACTCCCATTTCCCGGGGTTATTTCCGGATAATTAGCCGGCTTAAGCAGACGGTGTTCATAGTTGATAATTTTATAAACCTCCTTTTTTCTCCAGATATGGTCACCACTGGTGAGACAATCTAATCCTGTTTCCAGAAGTTCATGGATAACCTCCGGAGTAACTCCTGAACCTCCGGCAGCATTCTCCACATTGGCAATACTAAAATCAATATTCTCTTCCCCCTTTATCATGGGAACCAATTTCTTAACTGCCTCCCTTCCCGGCCTACCCACCACATCTCCAAGAAACAAGATTTTCATCTTTATCTTGCGTTATTTTGCATATTCAATGGCTCTTGTCTCACGGATAATCACTATCTTAATCTGCCCAGGATATTCTAAGCCCTCCTCTATTTTCTTTTTTATCTCCCGGGCAAGGGCAAGTGTTTCCGCATCGGAAACTTTATCGGGATAAACCATAACCCGGATCTCCCTCCCCGCTTGAATGGCAAATGCTTTCTCTACACCGGGAAAAGAATCCGCCACTGCCTCTAACTTCTCCAGGCGTTTTATATAAGCTTCCAAAGTTTCCCTTCTTGCTCCCGGTCGGGAACTGCTTACTGCATCCGCAGCCTGTGCCAAAACTGCATAAATACTCCTCTGTTCTATATCTTCATGATGGGCTCCTACTGCCTGCACTACCTCCGGTGGCTCTCCATATTTCTTTGCCAATTCCATCCCAATCTGGGGATGCGTCCCTTCAACCTCATGGTCTACCGCTTTCCCAATATCATGCAAGAGACCAGCTCTGCGGGCAAGATGAAAGTCAAGCCCTAACTGCGAAGCCATTACTCCCATAAGATAAGCAACCTCCTTAGAGTGCTGTAAAACATTCTGTCCATAACTTGTGCGATACTTTAATCTTCCTAAGAGCTTAATTAATTCCGGATGGAGATTATGGATTCCTAAGTCCATAGCGGTATTTTTCCCTTCCTCTTGGATGGATTCCTCCATTTCCTTTTTTACCTTTTCCACAATTTCCTCAATTCTTGCCGGATGAATCCTTCCATCTTCAATGAGTCTCTCTAAGGCGATACGGGCAATCTCGCGTCTCACAGGGTCAAATCCCGAGAGGGTAACCGCCTCCGGAGTATCATCAATAATCACATCCACCCCGGTAGCCATTTCAAAAGCACGGATATTTCTTCCTTCGCGGCCAATAATCCTTCCCTTCATCTCATCGGAAGGAAGGCTGACTACAGAAACTGTGGTTTCCACGGTGTGTTCAGCTGCACAACGCTGAATAGCCAGGGAAATAATCTCTTTTGCCTTCTTCTCTGCCTCCTGCCGCGCTTCCTCCTCAATCTTCTTAATCATCAGTGAGGCTTCTTTTCTCACCTCCTGTTCTATACGCTGGAGAAGGAGTTCTCTTGCCTGCTCAGGAGTGAGATTGGAAATTCTCTGGAGTTGTTCTTTCTCCTGCGTAATCAACTGCTCTAACTCTGTCTCTTTCTCTTTAAGACGGGTTTCTTTCTGAATAATCCCCTGTTCTTTTTGATTAAGTTCTTTTTCTTTATGGTCTAAAAGGTCTACTTTCTTATCCAGATTTTCTTCACGCTGAAGTATCCTTTTCTCCAAATTCTGTAACTCCTGTCTCCGTTCACGGGTCTCCCGTTCAAAATCTTGACGCAGCTTATGGAGAAGTTCTTTTGCTTCAATCTCTGTCTCTTTACTTTTTGCCTCCGCCTGTTTCTTGGCTTCTTCAAGAATATGCTTGGCTAATTCTTCGGCTTTTTTCACCTTCTTTTCGGCTTTTATCTTGCGGAGGATGTAGCCCAGAAAGAATGCTAATCCCATAGAGATGATAAAAATCATAGTTAGTCTAAGGGACAAGATATTCATCGGTGAATTCACCCCCTTCTCTACACAAACTCAGAGATCGGTTTAAGCGGAAAGCACTTTTGAAACGGGGATATCGTGGGGAGACACCGGAAGTTCATCCACAACCTGAAAGTCAAATGCCAGCCCGATGGTCTTTACCTCTGAAGGAAGTGTTTTCAGGAAACGGTCGTAATAGCCCAAACCGTGCCCGAGCCTCACCCCTTTTCTATCAAAGGCTATTCCCGGGACCAAAACCAACTCTAAGGATTCCTTTGGGACTATACGGAGAAATTCTCTTTTTGGCTCCCTGATCCCAAAATGGGCAGGAAATAACTCTTCTTCAAAATTGATAATTTTTGAAGGGAGAATAGTCTTGTCTCTTTTCACGGTAACTGGCACTGCCACCACTTTCCCCATCTTAAGTGCTTCCTTAATTATCTCCTCTGTATTTACCTCGTATTCAAGATTAACATAAGACATTAAAACTTTTGTTTGCTTAAACTCTTCTAAACTGAAAAGCATTTCCTTAATCTTTAAGCTTTTCTTCTCCTTCTCTTCTTCTGATTGTTGTTTTAATTTTGCTAACATCATCCTGCGAATTTCAGATTTCTCCATTTACTTTTGTTATTATAATAAAAATTTTCCCCAAAGTCAAGTTATTTCCCTATGCAAAACTGGGAAAATATTTTCTCCAAAATATCTTCGGAAGAAGACTCCCCAAGGATTGCTTTTAGATTTCCTAAGGCTTCCTTTAAGTCTAAGATAATCAGCTCCGGAGAAAATCCATTACGCATACCTTCTTTTACCTTTTCTAAAAAATTTTTTGCTTTTAAAAGTGCCTCCTTATGCCGGAGATTATTAACCAAATACCCTTCAGGTTCAATAATTTCTCCTCTTAAAATAAATCTCTTTATTTCCTTACACAATCTTTCTATCCCCTCTCCGGTAACACAAGAAATTTTAAAAATTCTCCCCCTGAATATTTTTTTTATCACCGCAGGGGTTAATCTACAAGGGAGGTCAATTTTGTTAATAATGATAATTTTGGGTTTATCCTTTATTGTCTGAAAAATCTCCCGGTCATCATGAGAAATTTTCTTATTTCCATCAAGCATAAATAAAACTAAATCCGCAAGTTTTAAATATTCACAAGTCCTTTTTATTGCCTCCTCCTCCAGGGCATTCTTTGCCGCAGTTATCCCGGCAGTATCAATTAATCTTAAAGGAATTCCCTCAATATTTGCCCATTCCTCAATGGTATCGCGAGTGGTTCCCGGAATTGGACTTACTAAACAACGATTTTTCTTGAGAAGTAAATTCATCAAACTTGATTTACCCACATTGGGTTTACCACAGATAACCACCAAAATACCCTCTTTAAAAATCAATCCCTTATCAGAACCCTCTAACAATTTATCTATCTCTGCGGTTAATTTCTCCATTTCCTTCAGCATAAATCTTTGATTGTGTAAATCCAACTCTTCATCGGGAAAATCAATACTTGCTTCTAACTCTGCATAAACATTCAAAATTCTTTCTTTCAATTCTCTAATCTTCTGGGAAAATTTTCCTGCCAGCTGATAACAGGCAATCTCTAAGGCTTTTTCTGTTTTTGCCTTAACAATATCCAAAACTGCCTCTGCCTGAATTAAATCAATCCGCCCATTCAAAAAAGCGCGCAAGGTAAATTCCCCTGGCTGGGCAAGCCTTGCCCCTTCACGCAAAACCAACTCCAAAACTTTTCTTAAGGGAACTATCCCTCCATGACAGTTTATCTCCACAATATCTTCTTTTGTATATGTCCTTGGCTCCCGCATTACGGTTAATAAAACCTCATCAATAATTTGTAGGTTTTTAAATTTTTGATTTCTGATTTTTGCTTTTTGATTTTCTATGATATAACCATAGTGAATAGTAAAAGAGCGATATTGTGATGGCTTAAACCCATCTTTAGACAAAAAAATCCGATCAGCAATTTTTATTGCTTCTTTCCCACTCATACGCACAATGCCAATTCCGCTCTCTCCTAAGGGAGTAGAAATAGCTGCAATGGTATCTTCAAAATTTAATTTATACATGGGGCTGTTGCTCAACACAAATTTTTAACTATCTTTAGCTGATAACTCTGTTGTCTGCGCATAATATTTCTTTACCAATCTTTTAATATTCTGAACCGCAGAAGTCAAAAGGGCTTGAATTTTTACCTTATCTATCCCCCGATACATAGCTCGTCTTAACCCGTGTCTCTCTTTTGCTTCTGCAAAGATAGTTTCAGAATATATCTTGCGTTTCCTAAGCGAATCTTTAGCCCCTCACTCTCTAAATGCTTTAGAGCAAAATCTAAGGCTTCTTCTTCCATACAGAGACTTAAAACTTTTTTGAAAAATTCTTCAAACACCTCTTTACCATACCTTATTCTTGCTTTAGAGATAACTGAATAATTAGGGGTTGATTCATTATAAGATTTTATCCCCATCATTTCTTCATCCCTCCTTGATGGAAATATTATACAAAAAATCATCGTCGCTATCAACTAATTCATCATCGGAAAAAATTGATATTTTATAAGACTTCGGCAACAGCCCCTAGAGGTAGTATAACCAAAGACGGAGGTGAGTTGAGATGGAAACCCGGATGAACACGGATAAAAGAAACGGATTAACACGGATTAAAAGATGGTGATTGATTTGGGGGGTGGTGGTGATAGGATTTATAAATGTGGCTATAGTTTTAGCTGGAGAAGTTACACCATTTGCTTCTGGAGTTATTACTTCCTTAGATCCAATACACCCGATTGGTTATGTAGATGTTGATGGCAAGAGATACACTGTGTATACTCCCCCTACCCCATCATTACTAAGTGTTCTCCAACCAGATTTCTCCACCACCCAACCCGAGGGAGATTCTGGTACAAAAGGACTGCTTGACGCTTTAATTAGTGTCACTCCAGGTGAACCTTTTAACTACACCGCAGACGTAACCATTACGAACCCATCTAATCCACTTGAAAAATGGGTAATTAAAATTAGACCTGAAGATAAATTTAAGTACCTACCAAATTTCTCCCTTTACCCCTCAGCCTTAGGCAAGATTGAATTTGAAAGTAATTTAGGAAATAATCTTCCAACCTATGATTTAAACGGAGGTAATCTTGGTGGATTTTTGGGAGGATTTGGTTGGTAAAGGCTCGTGGATAAGGTTTTCCTTATCAACTTATAAACTTATAAACTAAAAAAGGAGGTGAGTTGCGATGAAAAAGATAGGATTGATTTTGGGAATGGTGGTGATTTTTGGGTTAATTTCGGATAGTTATTGCTTCATAGGAATCAATTCCATAGGTGGCAACTCAGGAAATTGGGATATGCCTGTGCTAAAAGATATTAATTGGGATAATATCCTACCTAAGACTAATCCTGAAATATTTTATCCAGAAAATTATCCTAAACCGGAGATATCTTATCCTGAACCTGAGGGAGAATCGCCAATTATTATAGATGACCTACCATCTGATTGGGAATGGAAACCCATACCTTTAAAGAGATTCTCAAGAAGGCATTAAATGATGAAAATCCTACTGTAAGAACTAAGGCCCAAGAAGCTTTAAATGTGATAGAAAATAAAGAACGAGAGATAAGAAAAGAGGTAGAAGAAAAGACCAAAGAATATGAATTAAAACAAAGAGAATCGGAGAAGGCAGGTATTGTAAGCGACTTTGAGCGTCTCAAGGAAGATTATAAAAAATATAGGCATTCGGACCGAGATAGAGACTGGCTAATAAAGGCAATCAAGGATTTGCAAAAAAGAATCAGGCAATATTTTCGCCAATATTTTAAAGAATCCGGTGGTGACCCTGAATCAGGGAAGATCCGAATGGAGCTCGAGTGGATGCTAAGCCACTTGGAAGATAGAGATTTTTAAATCGCTTAAAAATTGATTATTTCCATCCTTTGACTAAACTCTCTCTGTTTTAAGGAACAGGCTTTTTGTTTTGCATAATCAAACCCGTGTGAATGCTTAATTTTGCTCTGGCCTTTTTTCCAGAGAATTCCTTCTAATCTTGCAAACCAGGGTTCTTACTGAATAAGAAGTTAATAAAGTAATTGAAGCAGCTTATTCCACCTTCGAGTGAAAGTTAGAAGATACAATTGAATTGGCAGTTACAGAAGGTACAATACAAGGGCATTTAGTTCATATTCGCTCAACGCACGTGTTTTTCTTTCATCTGTCGACGGCGTTCAAAATAGGCAATCGCTAATGCCCCAACTAAGATTATCAAAGCTGCAAATGCCATTTCCATTACGTTTCACCTCGCTTTGTCGGGAACATGAATATGCCTACAAAAATAAATAAGACACTCAAAATACTAATTGTAATTCTCCAAAAGAATGGGAATCCCTTGAAGAAATAGCTGGCTAATCCAACCACAAAAATAGCCTTTCCCAAATCAGTGACGGTCTTTGCAATAAATTCTACTTTGCTTTCCGGCGTCTCTTTCATTAAAATAAATATAACTTAATTTTAAAATTCTGTCAAGATAATTTGAGAAGTTGATAATGGAATAAAGGGGCCAAAGAGTGAATTTTGCTCTGGCTTTTTATTTTTTACATACCAAAAATTCCTTGCACTTCTTTGAGATGATGGTATATTTTAGAGTAGCCTTTTACTAAATCTGGTTAAGATTCTTGATTAATTCAAAGCGGAATCGGATGAGAAGAAGGGAAGGCTTTATTTTAGAAATAGAGGAGGCGGAGGATGCAGAAATTTAATACATTGACCATAAAGTATCCAGAGGATGTTTTGCTTTCTCTTAAGGAAGGACAAAGGAGAGTTTGAGCAGGAGGCAAGATTTATTTTGGCTTTGAAGCTTTATGAGCTTGGAAAGTTATCTTCAGGTAAAGCAGCAGAATTGGCAGGGATGAGTAGAATAGATTTTCTAATGAAATTGGGTCGTTATAAGGTTTCTCCATTTCAGGTAGACTTAGATGAGATTTTAAAGGAGGCCCGAAAGTGATCCGAAAGAAGAAAGGAATTGTAGTAAATACTTCTCCCTGGGTTGCTCTTTCTATATGTGGAAAGGTTTCTTTACTTAAAAATCTTTATACAGAAGTTTATATGCCCTTGGGGCGAGAGAAGAAATTTTACAAGGTGGTAAAAGGGGTGTTGGAATAAAAGAATTAAAAAATAGCCCTTGGTTAAGGATAGAGAAAATTATTGATATTGGGAAGGTAAAATTTCTATATGAATTAGGAAGTTGAAGGGATATTAAAAGAAGCAAAAGAATGATTAACTCATTCTATTAGGTTAGTAGAATGGGAGGGAGGATTTTGAGAGAATTTAATTTCACAGTAATTAAAGACTTATAAGATAAAATTTTTAATCTTGACAAAATGCTGAAATTGTGTTTTATTCTAATATAGAAGCGGATAAACGCTGATATTAACGCAGATTTACGCTGAAGAAATGAATCGGAGAACTTTGCCAATGGCAAATAAAAATGGGGAATTTAAACCTTGTCTACCTCCGTAAAGCATGTTTTCTCTGTGGGGGATTAAATAACCGAAGGAGGTGATAAAAGATGTCTACTCGACTCAAGGGAAGAAAAAAGTATGTGTATAAAAAGTATGTGTATAAAATGATAATTACCATTATAATGTTTTGTCTTGTTTTGAGTATTAATTTTGTTCCGAGTATTAAAAAGAAAACAGATCTTAAAATTAATTATTCACTGCGACGAATCCATTCTTTTAAAATTTTGGATCTTTATCCCCTACCTTCAGGAGAAGGCATCTGGAAAACCCACGATGGAAAGTTTGAAATCGTAATCAAAGATGGCATAGTGACCTTTGAACATAGAGCCTGGGAGCGTATTGAAGGAGGAGCAGGAAGAGCATTTGCAATTTATTACTCTATTCAATTACGAGCAGATAATAATGGTATTGAAATAAAGGAGATACGTTCGCCCACGCTTGCCCAAGCTGGTTTTTCTGACCCTAAACCTGAAGAAATATACCATCTTGTCGCACCTGGACAACATCTTCGGGGATTTGTATATACAAATGATAGAAAATATAATACACAGAGACCTAGTTTATTGATAGAAAATATAATACACTTTTGACACTTACGAAGTGTAGTTGGTTCCAAAGGTAACCTTTCTATTTTTGTAAAAAGATGACATTTTTATGTTGCAGTAACAGCGAAAAGCTTTGGATTTGAAACATTCGGAGTTTGGATTTGTTTAGGATTGAGGATTTTGCCGGACGAAGTGAGGCTCTCTATAAATAAACCGCTCTTTTCTCCTGGATTCGAATATATGCTTAACGATGATGAGAAGTTAAAATTTCCCAGCTAAAAATTCAGCCCATTTTCCTTTGCCATGGGCCTCTTCATAATAATATTTAAATGCCTCATGTAAAACGACCTGTAAAACCACCCCTCCCCAGGGAGCTTCATAGCGAGGACCATAACCTGAAGGTCTTGGTGTAGCGTTGAACCAGCGAGCGGTAAATATCCAGTCCAAACTTACTTTCCCATCCTGCCAGGGTATTTCATCTATCCTATCTAATAATTCTTGTCTATCTCTACCTTGATACTTCATTTCAATGTATTCCCTAAAAGCCTGTCTGGTTATCGTCCACTTCGAATAAACTTCTTTTAATTGACTAACAAATGTATCATACATTCTCCTATCATTCTGTAATAGATGAGCATAATATTGCCCAGCCATAATTATCTCCTCAAGATTGTCCACTGTCCGTAAGAATAAGAAATCTGTGCGCTCATATTCGTCCTGAGGAGCAGGTTCTCCAGGTCTTACATCCAGGTTTCCTCCTCCATGTATAATATCTGCATGGTCTCCTATATCAGAACTACCTTCAGTTACTACTCTATAAATTATTTCCGGAAGTAAACCCCGCATCAACCAACCAATGTATTTTACCTCATCAAACATCCTTCCCCTTATGGTAAATTGAAAAGTTTGTTCTCCCTGAATAATTCCCATCGTCTTTAAGGCAGTAATTATATGGGCTAAATTCTTTGCCGAATGCACAGGAGAGAGTAAATACTCTCTCTTTCCTCCGGCAAAAAAGCCTACCCCTTCTATTATGCCCAATAAAAGATTTATTCCTACCCGCAATGCTTCCCTTTCTATACCTTCTAAATGGAGTTTTCCTCCTACAGAGGGATAAACTTTTTGCTGAGCATTCAGTTCATTACCAATCACTTCTCTCAATATTAAAGGGATAAAACCTTTATCTGGATCGCTCAAGAACCTTCTCAATTCATCAGGAAGAGGAATTCCTCGCTCCAGACGCTCAATTGCTTCTTGCAAACTTTCCGCAGCATTACGTTCCCATGGTTCGGAATAACTTTCAGGCGGATCCCTTAAAAAATAAGAAATATTCTGGTATATCCAGAGTAAAGCCACAGTTTTTATCCCCTCAAATAAAGAATTGCCCAATAACTGTGCTAGCCTAGCTGAATCTTCAATCATCTTTTTGTAATTTACTACCTCCTCAATTAAACCAAAGGCCTTAGCTACCCTTAACTGATAATCTATATCAGAAAAATTATTAAAAAATCCTGAAGTCTTTAAACTTGCTAAAAGGGGATGGAGCAGAAAACCAATGCTCTTTAAGGAAGGAATGATTTTTTCTAAGGCTAAAACTGCTGTCTCACGCACATTACTAGTTGGGTCGCTCAGTTTATCTGCGACTTTTAAGGCTACTACTTTTTGAGACTCATCTTTTAAGGAAGGAATGATTTTCCTAAGGCAGAAACTGCTGCCTCACGCACATCACGCTCCGGGTCACTCAGCTTCTCCGCAACTTTTAAGGCTAATAATCTTCTAATTGGCTCCTCTTTTTCTTTCTCTATGATGATAGATGTAATAGCCTCAATTGCTTCTATTCTCTTTTTCCAATCAGGATGATTCAGTTGTGCAACGATTCTCTGATATCTCTCAGGGATTACCTCTCCCCTTATCCTCCGCAAAGAATATTCAATAAAATAATAACTTTGGGAGTTTAGAGATGTCCAGAGAATAGAATTAATTAAGGTAAAGAGAGAAGATAAAATAAATATTACCAGGCCAATAACATAAATCTGAGGATTTCTTATTTTCTTTTTCAATTCTTCCCTCATCTCTTTTCTAAGTTTCCAGAAACGACCCAAAATCTCTTTTTTCTATAAAAAATATAACACATATTTCCTATTTCGTCAAGGTTAAAAAAACTTTTATATTATTTTAACTAAAAATTTTACCAACCCTTTGCAGGTGAGAAAATTACGCTTCCGTGCCCTGACTAAAGCCATAAAAAAAGAAATTGCGGTGAGATTTTTAAAGAAACAAACAATAAACTGAGAGAATAATTATTGAACCCGCTGGGTCAAGTCAAAAATTTCCTGTAAAAACCTTAGGGATTTTTTTTATTATTTTTGGCCTTTAATCCCTCCTTTAGATATGCTCCTAAGATTCTCCTTCCTTCTTAAACTAACTGCCTTGGGATAAAGTTTCCCCTAAAATCTTTTCCTCCATCTTGCTCACCT
>JAMWCM010000037.1 GCA_023818355.1 Candidatus Omnitrophota bacterium | reverse complement strand
TTTCTCTTAATAGTCTTCCTACGTGGGACGATTCTAATCTTAAAAGTAAACATTTAAAAAGAATAACTAATACACAGGACTATAAGGAGACTGGTGGAAAAATTGAAGTTACTAAGGAGATAATAGAGGAAGAGGATTTTATTTCAAAGATTAAATTTTACAAAGAAGAAGATAATAATAAGGTTTATTCTTCTAAAACCAAAAATAGTGTCAGAGAATGGGAAACAGAGTTTGATAAAAATAAAAGGGAAGGAGAAATTTACAAGGGGCCTACTTCTACTGTATGGAAAAAAATTGAGGAAATAAATCCAGAAACAAAAAGTTTCCGAGTGCGAGAATACGACACTACTGGTAAAATTATCTCGGTTAGTTTAGCCACCTTAGATCTCCAGTCTGGTTTTTTTGGAGAACGGCTGAAAATAGAAAAAGCTTCGTCCAATGAATATATCCTTTACAATCCTCTTTACTATGATACCCCTGTGCTTACCTCCTTCTTGAAATATTTCGGCTATGACCTTAATAATCTCAAACCTGGAGAAACTATTAAGATACCCCATCCCCTTGAGGAACTTAAAAAACACGGTAGTTCCGTTACCCAGATAGAACTTTTTAGCCAGTTGGAAAGTTCTTGGAAGATAATTCAACAAGCCCTGGAAACCGAACTAAAACAATTGGGAATAAAATATACAATAACCCCTAAGGGCATAGAGATAACCTTACCTACCCAGCGCAATCCTTATAAAAGATTACAAATTTCCACCAATACATCTACGCACGGTCCTTATCTCCAAATTGAAGAAAAAGACCCAGTATCTCAAGCAAGATTAAATACTACCATATTAATCTATAATAATAGCCAAATTCCCAGAGAGGATAAAATCTTAGATGAATTGCTGGATTGGGTTATTTCTGAAAATATATTTGCGGGAAGGTCAGTAACCGTCCCAAATGGGGATATGAAATATAAATTAGTTTATGACCACCTCTTAAGGTTAAGAAAAACCACTGTTTATCAAAATACAAACGCAACTGAATTTTATTATCCTCTGCCCAGCGAGGGAAATGGAACGAGTTTATCTCATATTGTTTTTAATAATATTTCTAAGACTTTAGATTCTAAGAGAATTGAGAATGATTTGGAAAAGCCTCCCCAACCTGCTCTCAAATATCAGCAGGCTCAAAATCCACCTTATGTAGTTAGGGAGTATCCTTCTTCTGAATTTATAACTTCTCCACTTACTAATGAGCAAATACTATCCTCTATATCAACAACCTTAGATAATATAAAAAAGGAATTAAGCATCTCAAATTATGAGGGGCTTCTAACTCATGAATATAGAATTGAGTTTATTGATTCTCAATCAGCGATGGACTTCTTCGCCATACCTGCAGGTAAATTTTTAGTAGTTATACTTTCAGGGGGAATCAGTGTGCTTAATAATGATGGAAGTTATCGTCATCTTTTTACTATTGGCAAAAGAGATCCTTCGGACCAATCTTCTTTAATTCAATATACCACTGATGAGGGGGTAGTGGTTAGTCTGGTAACTAATAGAGATATTATAGGAGAAAATATATGGAATTTGAAAGGAAATGGAAATGGAAATGGAAATGGAAATAATATTACAATTACAGCTCGGTATGTAACTCCTTACCCAAAAGAAGGAGGGTATTTTTCTACTTTTCAACACCCATCCAAGGAAGAGATGATTGCGCAGGCGAAAAGCAACATGGTGGATAATTTCTTTAATGCCCGTCAGCGCTTTATCCAATATGCTACAGTTTTAAAAGTGTCAGGACAATTTGAGCAAAAACGAACAGAGTATACCTCATCACCTCCTGACCTTCTTAAGGCACAGTTATCCTGGGCACCTTCTTCACCTTTAAGCACTTATGGTAGTTTTATTTTTTTCCAACCCGTTTTAGCCACCATCGCTGGATGGTTTGGAAATTTTAATGATGCGGTTATCAGTATTTCACAAAAATTAAGTGGGGAGGATAAAAGTGGAGCACCTATTGTAATAGAATTTCAAAATTTATTTCTCACTGATTCCATTGTGAAATACGATTTATTTACAGGAGCAGGGAAATTAGACTGGGGAGAAAAGAAGATTGATTTTGTTACACGGTTTGGGGGTCAGTATGAGTTAGAGGAAAAATTAAAATTCAAAAATTGGGTTAAATCTATGCTTGCAAGTATTGTTTCAGATAATACTAAATTAGAGGATATTTCTGAGGCTGCTTGGGGACTTTATGTTGTGGGAAATCCAACTAAGGAAGTTTTTATTAACGCCTTAAAAAATTCTTCAAGATACCCACAATTAAAGTACCTTGTTTTCCCCTCTCCAGCGGATAATTGGCATCCCCGCGAAGGCCAAATTCAAATAGAAATAAATAGGTTATATATTACTTGGGCACATGTGATTATGGGGATAATGTTGGCGGCTTATTTTCTCCCTTATATTCCCGGGGTAGCTGCCCTTGCCTCTTCCACAGCTCTCGCTCAAAGAGCTATCAGCGCTATAAATACTTTGAAAGGAATATTGACCACTGTTCCAGGTGGTGGTTTATTTACCTATCTTGCCCAAAGTTTTGCAAGAGCCATACCGACTACTTTTCTTTTTAATGTTACGGTGAATCCTATGATTTTAAGCGGCCAAACAGGTAATATAGACTGGGTGGTATATTGGAATGACTTGGGTAACCAATTCTTTTCTAATTTTATATATACTTGGCTTTTTGGCATAGGTCTTACTCCTTGGCAGTTGGGTATGGAAACAGGACTCCCCACACTTATTCGGGGGTTATTGGGGAAAGGAGCCATAGGAAAAGTGATAGGTGGAGCCTTGACTTATGGAGATTATCTTTCCCGTTGGTTTATAGGACCGAAAGGAATGTCATTTAAAAATTGGCGCTGGTATTTATATAATTATTTGGTAGAGGGAGTGATGGAGGAAGGTCTTCTTCCTTTGGCAATAGAACTAAAATACCAAAAAGCAGTTCCTAAACTTATTCCTCCTGGAATGCCTCAACTTCTTCAGAAATATAGTTTACTCAATCTCCAAAATACTGAGACAAGTGGAAGCTTATCTGAGATATTTGACCCCATAGAATCTCCCTTAGGTTTAATCTTTGCTCCAGAGATTTTAGAAGTGTTCTTTAGAAATAAAAGAAACCTTTGGGATGCCCTGAAGGATGCTCTTTTCTTCAAAAATCCAATGTTATGAAAAAACTCATTTTCACTATAATACTTACTATTAATCTCCTTTTCTTTCATCTACCCTGTAGCCTCTATTCTGAAGTTTCCTTTTCTATATTTGATAGACAACCTATAGATTATATAAGCCCGGAGGAGCTCTTTATATTTTTCAATCAAATATCCCATAAGTTTTTTCTTACCATAGATGGGGAATCTTTGAAAAATACCATCTCATCCCTATTTGATAAAGAAAACAAAATCTCTCTTACCTCTGAAAACTTACTTAAAGTAGTTGAGGCCACAAAACGAGCAGGTCTATTGATTGGACTATTTGAAGTTAAAAGCGGGGATGTCCTTTTTGATGATTTTCCTTCTTTTCTTTTCACTAAAAAGGATGATAATTTTGTGAGAATAAAAGAAATTCCTGCTTACGAACCGGGTCAGGGTTATTTTTTTCTTTCCCCCTATCTCTGTAATCTCTGGATTAGCCTATATAGAAAAGATAATTTAAAAGATGCTTCCCCCATCTATTTAATTTTTTCTTATCACGATGAAGATTTTTCAAAATTAGAAAAAGCAATGGAAAGGGTGCTTAATCTTGCGCGCTCAAGGAATAGAAAAGTTATTTACCTTGATGAGTTAGGACTAATTCCTTATGAGACAGTTAGAAATATAATGGAAGTAGAGAAAATTCCTGAGGAGGAAGCATTTTTAAAAGCGAAAAGAATGCTTGCGGAGGAGTTAGAGGGGATAGAAAAAGGAATTCCTATTTATGACTCCTTGGATACCTATACTAAAATTTATAATTTTCTTGCTCAAAATAAGATAAAAAGTGTTATGGAAGATTTGGGTTATCAAAACTGGAAAAACATAATCTCCTTTGATGAGCAAAAATTTTTTGATATTTCCTTTGCTCATTTTGTGCTCAATGATATCTCCAATTATCTCAGGACAATTAAAATTTATCGTGATAATTATGGGAGATATAATATAAAAGATAGAGATACCAATTTTACCAATCAGATTTTAAGATTGAAGAATGATTTTCCTGATGCTATTCTGTTCACCATCCGTGGCTTATCCCATATAGGACTTTCTGAAGAACTTACAAAACAGGGAATAAATGTAGAAATGGTAATTATCGGCGAAGGTATTTTGGAAAATAATATTATTTATCAAAGTATGCTTCACATCTATGAAGACCTCAATGTAAAGTTACCAGATGAGGAAGAAATATATCTAAAAATAATTCCTCAGGAATATCTGAGGTTGTATTTTACCGAGGTTCAACATAATTCTACTGCCCAAGCGACGCGGGAAGCAAATAGGCTTATCTATAAATTAAGTAAAGACGATTGTTTTACCCTATCTCGTGAATTAAAAGACGTTCTTTATACCGGAAGATTTAAAAATGATTTAGAAGGTTTATACAGATTTTTTTATGAATGGATACAAAAGCGTGTGAGTGAGAAACAGACAATCCCTTCACCTCCTTAAAAAGAGAGCCAACTACACTTCGTAAGTGTCAAAAATTTTCGCTTTTTAAAAGTTAACATTCTTCCTACACAGTTAGAGATAACCTTCTCTCTGCACAGTAACACTTTTAATATTTTTCTTGACAAAGAGGAAGGATACACTATATAATTATTTAGCACTCTTATAATGAGAGTGCTAAAATGGAGGCGTAGGGATGCGCAGGATAGATTTAAAATCCCGAAAGGAAAAAATCTTAGGAACGATTGTAGAGACATATATTGAAGAGGCAAAGCCAGTGGGTTCGCGGACCATTGCCCGAAAATTGCATTTTAAATTTTCTCCCGCTACCATCCGCAACATCATGGCTGACCTTGAGGAAGAGGGTTATATCACACATCCTTATACCTCTGCAGGGAGAATCCCCACGGATAAAGGGTATCGTTATTATGTAGATTATCTGATGCCCGAAGAGGGACTTACTCCGCAGGAGAAAAAAGAGATTATCCAGGAATATAAAACTGTTGAGGATATTTCGGAGATTATGGATAAAACCAGCCGTCTTTTAGCGCGTTTATCTGAAGAGGCGGGCATCGTGGTTTATCCCTGTTTAAAAAAGAGCAGGTTAAAGCATATAGAGTTGATAGATATAAAGGATAATTCTGTGCTGATGGTGCTGATAACTTATTCCGGTTTGATTAAGAACCTCATTCTCCGTTTTCCCCATCCCTACTCCCGAAGTCAGTTGGAGAAAATCGGTAATTTCTTTAATGCGGAACTGGAGGGGGTTTATTTAAGTGAAATTTGTAAATATCTTCTGCAGAAGAGACTGAGCGATGATTTTTCTGTTTATAATCTTTTTAAGGATGCTTTCTCTATCTTAGAGGAGGCATTTAAGAAACTGGAGGAGGAGAGGTTTTGCTTTGAAGGGGCAACTCAGATAATTACTCAGCCGGAATTTGAAGACCGTGTTGCCTTGACTAAACTCCTGCGGCTCATGGAAGAGAAAAGACTTCTTCTGGAAATTATCGCACAGGATATGGAAGAAGAGGGGATAAAAGTCCATATCGGTGAAGAGAATAATTTTGAGGAGGCAAAGTCTCTCAGTTTAGTTACCACAAATTATCATGTAGAAGGGAATACGGTGGGGGCTCTGGGAGTGGTTGGTCCTACCCGCATGGCCTATGCACATATTTTCAGCATTGTAAAAAATGTTTCCGAAATCTTAGAAAATATTTTGCAGGAGAGAAGGTTATGAAGAAAAATTCCGAAGAAGATATTCCTGAGAATTCTTCTGAAGAAGAAAAAGGGACCACTGCTGAGGTGAAGAAAATAACGCTTTCTTTCCCGGAGTGGGAAGCATTGCAAAAAAAAGCTTCCCTTGCCGAAGAATACTATGATAAACTCTTACGCTTGCAGGCAGAGTTTGAAAATGCCCGACGCCGGATGGATAAAGAAAAAACAGAGATTATTCATTTTGCTAACCAGTCTCTCTTTATGGAGATGCTCCCCGTGGTGGACGATTTTGACCATCTCTTGAATGGCTTGGAGAGAAATCAGGTTAAGGAAGATATTTTTGTGGGGATAGAGATGATTAGAAAGAGATTATCTAAGATTATGGAAGAAAACGGTCTGGTGCGGATGAAGGTTGTGGGAGAGAAGTTTGACCCCACCAGGCATGAAGCCTTGATGACTGTGGAAACCGATGAATTTCCTGAAGATACCATTGTGGAGGAAATCCGCAGTGGCTATCTTTTTTATGATAAAGTTTTAAGACCGGCAGTGGTAAAAGTTGCTAAGAAAAAAATAACCGAGAGTCAATGATTTAATTGACTAAAGCAGGAGGTGAGCAGATGGCAAAAGCAATTGGTATTGACTTGGGAACTTCCAATTCGGCAGCGGCGGTTGTAGAAGGAGGAAGGCCAACAATTATCCCCTCGGCAGAAGGGGCAGGGGTGGCTTCGGGGAAGGCATTTCCTTCTTTTGTCGCCTTTACCAGAGATGGACAGAGACTTGTGGGGGAACCTGCACGCCGGCAGGCAGCCATTAATCCCGAAGGAACGATTTTTGCTGCCAAGCGCAAGATGGGAACAGATTATAAATTTAAAGTTTATGGTAAAGAGTATACTCCACAACAAATCTCCGCCTTTATTTTACAGAAGATTAAGCAGGATGCGGAAGCGTTCTTAGGAGATAAGGTGGAGGAGGCGGTGATTACCTGCCCAGCTTATTTTGATGATAACCAACGCACTGCTACTAAAGATGCGGGAGAAATTGCGGGATTAAAGGTATTGCGGATTATCAATGAACCTACTGCTGCCTGTCTTGCCTATGGTCTGGATAAATTGGGTAAACGCTTAAAGATTATGGTTTTTGATTTTGGAGGTGGAACCTTGGATGTAACCATTATGGAGATGGGTGAAGAAGGGGGGTTTATGGTTCTCTCCACCAGCGGAGATACCCAACTGGGAGGAACCGATATGGACAATGCCCTCATTGAGTACATTACAGAACAATTTAAACGCGAAACAGGAATTGATTTACATAATGACAAAATGGCTATACAGCGGGTGCGGGAAGCAGCGGAGAAAGCAAAGATTGAACTTTCCAGCACACTGACCACAGATATAAATCTTCCTTTTATCACTGCGGATGCCACCGGTCCAAAACATTTATCCCTAAGCATTAGCCGTGCCAAATTGGAGGATTTGGTTTCTCCGATTATTGAAAGATGTCGCCATCCCATTGAACAGGCATTATCCGATGCACAACTTAAAGCAAAGGATATTGATAAAATAATCCTTGTGGGCGGTCCGACACGGATGCCCTGTGTGCAGAAATTTGTAGAGGAGACTGTGGGGAAGAAGATTGAACGGGGAATTGACCCTATGGAATGTGTGGCGATGGGAGCGGCTATTCAGGCAGCAATTATAAAAGGAGAGATGAAAGAGGTTTTGTTAGTGGATGTTACTCCCCTCTCCTTGGGAATTGAAACCTTAGGAGGGGTTTTTACAAAACTGATTGAAAGAAATACCGCTATTCCCACGCGTAAATCAGAGATATTTTCTACCGCAAGTGATAATCAGACTGCAGTTACCATCCGGGTGCTTCAAGGAGAACGTCCCATGGCTGACGATAATGTAGAATTGGGGAGATTTGATTTGATTGGTATACCCCCTGCACCACGAGGAGTTCCCAAGATTGAGGTTACCTTTGACATCGATGCCAATGGCATTGTGCATGTTTCGGCAAAGGATTTGGGGACGGGTAAGGAACAGTCAATGCGCATTACCGCCCCAAAGAAATTGTCCAAGGAAGAGATTGAGAAGATGATTAAAGAGGCGGAGAAGTTTGCCGAGGCGGATAAGAAACGCAGAGAAGAGGTAGAATTAATTAATCAGGCAGACACCCTGGTTTATACTACCGAGAGGTCTTTGAAAGAGTTTGGCGATAGAGTCAGTCAGACGGAAAGGATGGAGATTGAGCAGAAACTGAATGATTTAAAAGCCGCAATTAAAGACAAAAATATTGAGCGGATTAAGCGCGGGATGGAGGAGCTGAGCCGTGCTTCCCATAAACTGGCGGAGGAAGTTTATAAACAGGCAACCTCTGGAAAAAGAGAGAAGACAGAGGAGGAGAAAAAAGAAGGTAAAGCAGAATCCCAAGAAGGGAAGAAAGAAGACATCATTGATGCTGAATACAAGGTAGATGATGAAGAGAAAAAATAGGGTTATTGCGTTATAGAGTTATGGGGTTAAGACTTAATAACCCGAATAACCGAGGTTATGACAAAGCGCGATTATTATGAAATTCTGGGGGTAAAAAAGGATGCTTCTAAGGAGGAGATAAGGTCTGCTTTTCGTAAACTGGCAATGGAGTATCATCCGGATAGGGTTCCTCCGGAAAAGAAAAAAGAGGCGGAGGAGAAATTTAAAGAGATATCTGAAGCATATGCGGTCTTATCCGATGACCAGAAACGTGCCCAGTATGACCGGTTTGGACATGAGGGAATTGGCGCGAGATACAGTTATGAAGATATTTTCCGGGGAGCAGACTTTACCAGTATCTTTGAGGACTTAGGATTTGGCACAAGCATTTTTGAAGAACTCTTTGCTGACTTTGACTTTTTTGGCACGGGAAGAAGAGCCACCCGCAGAGGAAGGGGAAGGGATTTACAATTTGATTTAGAGATTTCTTTTGAAGAGGCAGCACGGGGAACAACCAAGACCATTGTCGTTCCCCGTTACGAAATCTGTTCTACCTGTAGGGGTGAAGGGAATAAACCGGGGACAAAAAAGGTAGAATGTCCACGCTGTCGGGGAAGCGGACAGGTAAGGGTTTCTCAGGGATTTTTTACCCTTACCACTACCTGTTCTGCCTGTCAGGGAGAAGGATATAAGATTCAAACCCCCTGTCCTACCTGTCGGGGTCAGGGGAGGGAAAAGGTGGAACGGAGGATAGAGGTGAAAATTCCTCCGGGTGTGGATACAGGTGCACATCTCCGCCTTTCCGGAGAAGGGGAGGTGGGAACCTCAGGAGCCAGGGGAGATTTGTATGTGGTGCTCTATGTAAAACCCCATCCCCTTTTTGAAAGACAGGAAAACGATATCTATTTAGAACTCCCGATTAGTTTTGTCACTGCCTGCTTAGGTGGAGAAGTGGATGTTCCCACATTGAACGGGAAGGTAAAGATGAAGATTCCTCCGGGAACACAATCAGGGAAGATATTCCGTCTAAGAGGAAAGGGGTTTCCCCGTTTACAGGGAGCAGGTCAAGGAGATGAACTGGTAAAGGTAGTAGTGGAGGTCCCTACGGAACTTAACAGTGAACAGAAAAAATTGTTGCGTGATTTTGAGGCAACGATAAAGGAAGATTCACTACCTTTAACCCGCACTTTTCGCGAGAAAATGCGCCACCTCTTCAGGTAAAATTTTATTGACATCGGGAGTTTAAGATTGTAAAATCTTTGCTACATTTTTATAAAGGTAAAATGTCTGAAGAGAAAAAGCAACCGATAAAATGGTATCTCCTGGATGCCAAGGATAAAATTTTAGGAAGGCTGGCAGTAAAGATAGCCGAGATTATTATGGGAAAGCATAAGCCCGATTATGCTCCCCATATTTTAAAGGGAGAGGGAGTAATTGTGATTAATGCAAGACAGGTTAAGGTTACTGGAGAAAAGCTTTCTCAGAAATTCTATAGACATTACTCCGGCTATCCTGGGGGATTGAAGAAGATACCCCTTTCAGAAATGTTAGCCAAAAAACCTGAGGAAGTAATCAGAGAGGCGGTAAAGGGTATGCTTCCTAAGAATAAATTGACTAAATTTATGTTAAGGAGATTAAAGATTTATCCTGATGAAAAACACCCCCATCAGGCGCAGAAGCCGATATTGATTGGCTAAAAAGGAGAAAAAAATGGAGGAAGAAAAAATTAACCCCATAGAATCTCAAGGGAGTAAAATTACTAAGGTCCTGGCTACCGGGAGGAGAAAAACTTCCGTAGCCAGAGTCTGGCTTTCTCCGGGAACCGGTAAAATCTTAGTCAATAACCAACCCTATAATCTTTATTTTCCGCGTCCACTCTATGAAAGGTCTATCCTTGAGCCTTTTCGTGCCACCGATACCATTGGGAGATTTAATGTGATTGCCAAATTATCGGGAGGGGGATTGACCGGACAGGCAGATGCTCTCCGTTTAGGTATTTCCCGGGCACTCACCTTGCTTGAGCCTAATTTTAAGCCTCTCTTGAAAAGAAGGGGTCTCTTGACGCGTGACCCGAGAGAAAAGGAACGCAAAAAGTATGGACAGAAAGGGGCACGTAAGAGATTCCAGTGGACCAAGCGCTGACCTTCCCGAAATTTCAAAATTGCTATAATTTTATCTTTGTTCAGCGTCTGAAAAATTGCTTGACTATTTTTAGTATTTAGAATACAATTTTTTTATCTTAATTTTTATAATAAAATGAATAAACTTAAAGTAGGGATAATGGGAGCAACCGGTTATGCGGGAGAAGAGCTCCTCAGGATTCTTATAAATCATCCACAGGTGGAGATAAACTATTTATCTGCAAAAATAGACAAATCTACCTACATTGATGAAATCTTCCCTCAATTTAAGAAGAAAATTGACCTAATCTGTGAGGAATTAGATATGGAAAAGCTCTGTAAGTCTACAGAGGTGGTCTTCTTAGCCACTCCCCATGGCTTTGCTTATACTGTTGTTCCCGAATTGTTGAAAAATAAAAAAATAGTTATTGATTTGAGTGCTGATTTTCGTCTTAAAAATCCTCTACTCTATAAAAAATGGTATCAGTTTGAACATAGAGAGGAAGAGATTTTAAAGGAAGCGGTTTATGGTTTACCGGAGGTCTATCGTGGAGAGATTAAAAAAGCAAGAATTGTTGCCAATCCCGGTTGCTATCCTACGGGAGCAATCTTAGCCATTCTTCCCCTGGCAAGAAATAATCTTATAGAAGGAGAAATTATCATTGATGCTAAATCAGGGACCACCGGGGCAGGAAGAAATGTAAAAATGGAGTTAATCTTCAGTGAGGTGGATGAATCGGTTTCTCCCTATAAGGTAAACAGGCATCAGCATATCCCGGAGATTGAAGAGGAGCTCTCTTTTATCGGGAAGAAAAATTTTAAAATTATTTTTGTCCCTCAACTTC
>JAMWCM010000036.1 GCA_023818355.1 Candidatus Omnitrophota bacterium | reverse complement strand
TTGTCTGATGTTCTGGAGCAAGCACAATGTAGGTAGCACCGAAAATTGTATCTACACGCGTGGTAAAAACGGGAATAACCTCCGCGGTCTGTTTTTCTCTAAAATAGATCTCTACCCCCTCACTTTTACCAATCCAGTTTTCCTGCATGGTAATAACCTGTGGAGGCCAATGTTTAAGTTGTTTCAAATCTTCTAAGAGTCTATCCTGATAAGCAGTGATCTTCAAAAACCATTGCTCTAAATCCTTCTGCTCCACTCCCCTGCCACAGCGCCAGCAGGTACCTCCTGTAACCTCTTCATTAGCCAGAGTGGTCAGGCAAGAAGGACACCAGTTTACCTGTGCCATTTTCTTATAAGCGAGTCCACGCTCAAACATCTTGAGAAATATCCATTGATTCCAGCGGTAATATTCTGGTAAACAGGTGGAAATCTCCCTCTCCCAATCATAGGCAAAGCCCATGCGCTTCAATTCCTCCCGCATCCAGTCAATGCATTTATAAGTCCACTCTGCAGGGTGTGTTTTGTGCTTTATCGCCGCATTTTCTGCCGGTTGACCGAAGGCATCAAAGCCCATAGGATGTAAAACATTATAACCCTGCATTATTTTGAATCGGGCAACGGCATCGCCAATCGTATAATTACGCACATGCCCCATATGAATTCTGCCGGAAGGATAGGGAAACATCTCTAAACAATAGTATTTGGGACGCGAATCATCGGGGAAAACCCGGAAGAGTTTATGCTCCTCCCAGTAACTCTGCCATTTTTCCTCAATCTCAAGAAATGGATAACCTACAGCCATAAAAAACAGCCTCTCTTTAAACCTTGGATTTAAAACTAAAAGGAAAGTCGTTTTGAATTATAGCAGATTTAAGGAAGGATTTAAAGGCAAAAATTAAGCCAATTTTCCTTTAAGCGTCTCAATATATTTACACAGTAAAGTCTTCTTCTCCCTAGGAACCTCCTCAAAACTTACCCCTAACTCATAGAAATTCTTCCCCAAACTATTCTGCCAAACCACCCGGCCATAAAGTTTGAGTGGCTCCTCTTCAGAAGAAAGTTCTATAAACAAAGGTGTAGCCTTAGGAAGGTATTCCTTAGAGAGAAATCTTAACCCTTTTTCACTGATATCATTAAAAAAAGCGTGGAATCTGGCTATACTATCTTTTCTGCTGTATTTCATCAAATAGTTGATCTTCAGGCGGGGAGCTTCCCTTTTCTCCATAATTTTTTCTTCCATTCTCCCTCCCTATCTTAAGGCTTTTTAAAAATATCCCTTAACCCCAAAAAATAAACATTTCTTTTTTCTATTAAAATATAGCACATTTTTTTACTTTTGTCAAGAGGAATAAAATTTTTCTTCTCTTCTGCCGGGGTTGTCGCTCGCTAAAGCTCCTCTTCTCCCCTAAAACTGAAGGGAAATTCTTCCCCTCAGACTACCCTTAAATCCCTCCAATCTGTAAATGCGAGGGGAGGGATTTGAACCCTCACGCTCAAAAAGAGCCAGGCTCCTTAGGCCTGTGTGTATGCCAGTTCCACCACCCTCGCAATACTGATTTAATTTTATAATCCGAAAAAATGTTTTTCAAGAAAATAATCTCTTTATTTAGCAAACAACGCCTTCACCAGCATTGTTCCATAACTACCCCGTGGTAATTGAAAATGAAGAGTTAAAGCCTGCTTATCCCTATAGAGTTCATCTCGGGAAATCCAAAAATTTTTCATCTCCGGAACAACCACTACCTTCCTCGGTGTAGGTTTAAAATAGGCTTTTCTGAATTCTCTTAGATTAAAAACTGCTGGTTTTAGATTATGCTCCTCAAGAATTTCTCTGTATATCCTCTCGGTTAAAACATCGGGCATCTTTGTTTTTTTAGCGGCCAAAGGTAAAGTTGTATCCTTCAGATACTCAAAAACTTCTTTTGACTCATAGAAAACATAATTCCAATAATTACCCTTGTATACCGAAAACTCTGGGCTATAAAATTTAATTAATTTCTCTAACAAAATATTCCAGAGATAACTCTGAAAGGAAGAAATAAGCATACTTAATTCATAACGGGGAATTTCATTCAAGATTTTTAAAAGGGAAACTTTTCCTTCTTCCCTAAGTCTTGAAAAAGCCATTCTTTCAAAATCTGTTTTTACCCTCAGAAGACACTTATCCCAATTTCTCCAGTTATCAAAGAAAAATTTTTTGCGCAATTTCTCCTCTTTTTTATCCTCGGGATGAATGGCGGTAAGATAGATTTTTACTGCCCCATTAAATTCTCTTCTTATCAATTTCTCCGCAAAAAATCCCTGGAGAGGAGAATAATTACCGAAGCGTTGGTCATCAAAGTAATTGGGAAAGCCATAATTTCTCACAAAATCCAATTTTTTCAAAGCGCAGTTTAGCTCTGTTTCCTCTAAATCCCTGACTACTATTTTAAAATCATTGGAGATAATCATATCCGGTCCCAGCGGACGATTGGTCTCTCCTAAATACTGAATTTGGAATGATTTTTCTTTTAAATTATCTATCTTAAATCCTTCTATGGCTATATACTGCTGGGTTAAACCATATCTATCCTTTCTCCCACCGTAAGAGAATTTATGCAAAGGGAGGTTAAGTTTCTGGGATAATTTCTTTAAAGCATCTATGGTATTAAAATTGCGTTTAGTGAGCAGGTAGACTTTAAATTTTCCTGCTTTCTTAAATTTAATCTCCGATTTCTCTTCCACGATAAAATCTTCTGGCTTTACTTTTATCTTCATTGATTTATCACTGCCCCGCCTGGACTCGAACCAGGACTACCAGATCCAGAGTCTGGCGTGCTACCAATTGCACTACAGGGCAAAATTCGGTCAAAATCCTGTCTTAACCAACCTATCTCCTTCTCTAATTATCTCTATCAATCCTTCCGTAAGCGGTTCAGCCATAGCCATATCCCCATAAATCTTACCTATCTGAACTTTCCCCAAATTCCTTTGCCCCCGATACACTTCAAAAATATCTCCCAGCCCTATCTCCTCTTCCTCCCCTATCCCAATAATTACGAATTTTAAAATACGCTCAACAAAAAGGACAGAAGGTTTATGCTTATCCTTACCATCCTCTTTTTCCCTTATTCCTTCACTCAACAGTTCTCCTTTTTTTCTTAACTCTTCATTCTCTTCTTGTAAAATCTGGTTAATCTCTTCCAATTTCTTACTCCGTGTATATAATCTGTATAATTGCACAAGAACCCGATACAACTGAGCAAACTGCTCTGTAATATCTATTTCTCTAAATCCCTGAGGAATTTCTATATTAAATTCCTCATCCTCAATCTCAGGATTAATTTCTACATCCACAACTTCTATAGTAAGAAAAGGCTCTCCTTCTTCATAAATTACAAACCTATAAACAAAATTACTCTCCTTATCTATCCAGATTTTACATCTTTTGTCTAAGAAAGGATACTTAATTATTTCTCCAGAGACAACCTCACATTCCTTTTCCTTTAGGCGTTCAGATTCATTTCTTCGCAGGGATTCTTTTTTAAGGGTATTGTATTCTAAGGGGAGAAAAAAATCCAGAATCCCCAGATAAACCTCGGAAGGCTTATATTCCTCTTGAACAGGGATGGATTTATATCTTATTTCTTCCACCTTTTTTCTCTCATAATCAAATCTCCATTCCTGACCTTGAGAAAAATCCCTTATGGTTTTCTCTTGCCTTTCCTTATCAGCCTGTTTAGTCAGGAGAACTTCCTTATATCCTCTATCTTTTCTATAAAGCAAATCACCTTTTTGGAAAATCTGAAGTTTTTTTACCTCGGCTAAATACCTTACCCGGAACGAGGTAAATCCCTCGGCTTTACAAAAGGATAAACTTAACTCTAAAATACTTAATCCCAGAATAATTTTTTTACCCATAAATCTGTTTTAGAAATAAATATACCACATCTAATTATATCAATCAATGCAAATCTTATGGGTGATTGTCTCAGAGGGATAATCAAATTGCTGAAAGCAAATAGGAAAAAGAAGAGCTAGGGTGATTTCCCTAGCTCTTTAGAATTAGAAAATTAATTTTTCTGAATTATAGATTTCTATTATTCAATAATTAAACTTCCGCCCATTAAATTACTCACTAACTAATTGTTAATTTACTGCTTGCAGTGTTCTCCAGCTCGCTATTCTTCCTTCTCCTCTTTCGGTTTTGCCTGGCTAATAACGCGTTCAGCAATTTTTGCGGGAACCTCCTCATAATGGGAAAATCTCATTGTATAGAAGCCTCTTCCCTGGGTCATAGAACGCAAGTCTGTAGCATAGCGGAACATCTCCGCCAGAGGAACCTGAACCCGAATAACCTGATTCTTTCCTCTTACATCCACTCCCTGAATTCTTCCTCTCCGTGCATTTAAGTCTCCACTGATTTGGCCCATATATTCCTCAGGCACCACCACCTCTACATCCATAATCGGCTCAAGAAGCACCGGCCCTGCTTCCAAGGCCCCTTTTCTTAAAGCCATGGCTCCGGCAATCTGGAAAGCCAAATCTGATGAATCCACAGAATGGTAAGAACCGTCATAAATCGTCACCTTCATATCCACCAGGGGATAGCCGGCTAAAACTCCCTCTGACATTGCCTGAATAACTCCCTTTTCTACTGCGGGGATATACTGACGGGGAACCGCTCCCCCAAAAATCTCATCTACAAATTCAAAACCTTTCCCCCGAGGCAAAGGCTCAAGTCTCAACCAGCAATCACCGTATTGACCTCGGCCACCGGATTGTCGTTTATATTTTCCCTGAACCTGCGCAGTGCGGGTAATTGTCTCTTTATAGGGAACTTTTGGGGTGCCAATCTCCACTTCCACACCAAAGCGTTCTTTCAATCTCTGCACCATCACCTCTAAGTGCAGGTCTCCCATCCCGGAAATAATCAATTCCTTTGTCTGGGGGTCACGACTAACCTTAAAGGTGAGGTCTTCTCCGGCAAGCCGGGAAAGTCCGGAAGAAATCTTTTCTTCATCCGTGCGTGCCTTTGGCTTTACCGCAAAAGAAAGGGAGGTTTCCGGAAAAACAATCGGCTCAAAAATAATTACCTCTTTTTCATCAGAAATGGAATCCGAGGTAAAGGTATCTTTAAGCTTTGCCACCGCTCCTAACATCCCTGCACTAACCTGTGGAACAGGAACCTGAGTTTTTCCTTGAAGAATGTAAAGCGCTCCCACGCGTTCCTTGATCTTTTTGGTAGCATTATAAAAGCCGGTATTGGCATTCAAAACTCCGGAGTATAAACGAAAGAGATTAAGCTGTCCAACATAGGGGTCAATGATGGTTTTAAAGACAAATCCACTTAAAGGCTCCTCTAAAGAAATTTTTCTCTTTATTACCTCTCCATTTATATTTTTACCTTCTATAGAAACAATGTCTGAGGGAGAGGGAAGATAATCTAAGACTGCTTCCATTAATTCTTTTACTCCCAGATTATTTAAGGCTGAACCGCAGAGCACCGGGATGAGTTTTCCGGCAATTACTGCCTTACGGATTGCCTCTTTCGTCTCCACAGGAGTGAGTTCCCCTTTTTCCAGATATTTCTCTAAGATGGTGTCGTCTGCTTCCGCAGCGGTCTCCGTAATCTTTTCCCTGAACTTATTCACCATCTCCTCTTGAGCCTCAAGCACATTGAGTACCCCTTTAAAGTTTTCGGCTTCTCCCTGAGGAATGGTTAAAGGAAGACATTTTGCTCCAAAAGTATCCTCAATGTTCTTTAAGGTGCGCGAAAAGCTGGCATTCTCTTTATCCATCTTATTAATAAAAATCAAACGGGCGAGTTTCTTTTCCTCAAGCATCTCCCAGACACGCTCCGTGCCTACCTCTACTCCACTGGTAGCATCAATAACCACAATTGCGCTATCTATTACTCTTAAAGAAGAAATCACCTCCCCGATAAAATCTGCATAACCCGGGGTATCTAAGAACTGCATCCTTACATCTTTATAATCCGCATAAAGTAAAGAAGTATTTATAGAGACTTTACGCGCTATTTCATCAAAGGAGTAATCACTTACAGTATTTCCTTCATCAACTTTCCCCAGGCGATTGGTCATCACGGCATTATAGAGGATTGCTTCACTCAAGGAAGTCTTTCCTGCCCCTGCATGAGAAAAAATACCGAAAATACGCAAATTCTTAATCTCTATATCCACCGTAGAACCTCCTCTCTGAAATGTTGAGCAAATAACTTAAATAAAAGACAGAAAGATTGTAGCAAAAGAAAAAAGAATTGTAAATGAAATTCAAACTACCTATACTAACTCATCTGAAATTATAATGTTTCTTCACTGGTTTCTGCACATTCCAGATACAGGAAAGTCCTTTGGGGAAAGTAACAAAATCACCTTTACCAAATTTTATCTTCTTACCATCCTTTGTCTCTACTTCCACTTCACCCTCTAAGAAATAACATTCTTCAAAGGAATCGTAGGTCCAATCAAATCGCGAAATCTCCTTTTCCCAGACAGGCCAAGAAAAAACACCGCGTTTTTTGAGCTCCCTGGGAGACAGCCTTTCAACCTTGATTTCCATGTTGCCTCCTCTTTTACAAAAATTTTTGGTTCGCTTGGTTCCTTACATACCTTTCACGATTTTATTAATTATCTATAAAAATTATAACAAAATAAATAGCAAATTTAAAGAAAAAAGGGATTACCAAGGTGGGTTCTAAACCGGTTTAAGTTTTCTCGGATAAAATCTGGGTGAGGCTCAATTTGAAACTATGCTTGAAGGCAATGGTATAGATCTCATCCTGTACCACCACATAAAATCTTCCCAAGAGAGAGTAAGCAAATTCTTTGGTATGATTTAGGGTATCAATTTTTTTCCGAATAAATAACTGCCGGGAAAAAGCATGGTTTTTCTGCTGTAACTTCTCCACCTCTCCCTCTAAGTTTAAGGGGTCATCAATCCGCATCTTCTCTTTTATAATATAGATGCTCCGACGCTCACTATGACAGAGAATACCCTCGGCACTCAAAGTCTCGGAGACAAAAATATTTTTTTGCCCTTTTTGCAGATTTTGCAGATTTTTGAATATTATTTCTCTCATTTAATCTTATTTTTAAAAGTATTTATCTATTCTCTAAAAAAATTAACGCTTTATTTCTGCCAAATAGCCGAACTGCCAGCATCCTGAAGAAAAAGCTTTAAGATGGTGAATATTCCCTGGTTTATAGATGATTGTTTTAAAAGAAAAGGAGGTCCTTTTTTTTCTCTCTCTTATCCTCACGGCATAGGGCTGATTAAGCATCCGCTCCAATTTTTTATCTTTCACTTTTATATAAAGTTTTCCTCCCACTACTTTCACCACTCCCTTAGGAGCACCTTTTGTTTCAATTACTCCTTTCAGCAAACCTTCGCTGAGATCTACTTTCTTAATCTCGTAAAATTTTATCTCCATCGTCTTCCTCGGTTTATTTATCTGCAGAGAACAACTTGTTTATATCAATAGTCACTCCTAAGGTCTCTAAGTCAAAAGCGAGGTTCAGGGTTTGCAATTTATATTTTTCTTCTTTGGTTCTCAACCATTGGGTATAAGTATCCAGAAGGAGGTCTTCCTTTTCTTTAATCAAGAACTGTTTTTCGTACTCGGCTAAACTTTCCAGAAACTCTTTCCATCCTTTTTCTATCTTATATGTATCTTCTTGCATCTTTTTTTCTCCGCTTAAAATAATTTTCATTTTAATTTTTAGCAAATTATATGCCAATCTTAGAGAAAAAAGTTAACTTGGAGAAAAATGATGCAAGTTTTTTATTTATAATAATTTATAATAGGAATATTCTAAAAAACAGGAGCCGGAAGAGAAAGCGGAGAAAAAGAAGATTGAAAAAGTTGTAAACTTTTTATAAAGAATAAAGGAATTTTAAAGAGCAAAAATATTTTCTTTGTGCAAGATATTGAAATATAATAGTTTATGGCGAGAAAAATGCACAAAGAAGTGTAAAATAAAAAAACAAGGAGGGGAAATTTCCTTTACTTTTTGAGAGAACTGTATCCCCAGGTAGCCAAGAGAATCTTTAAGAGGTCAGGAAAAATAAAAGGTAAGGCTCCCAAGGAAAAAGCTCGGAAGAAATCTCCTTTTAAGAATAAACTCAGCTGAATGATTCCGAAAAGATAGATGGTAAAAATACCTATCACGAAAGAACTGAAAAGAAAAAAACAGTTTCTCCTTTTTCTGTATACCAGTTTACCCACCAGCCAAGCAGAAAAAAGAAACCCCCAGAGATAGCCTCCGGTAGGACCGAAGAGATGTAAAATACCCGCTCTCCCTGCCGAAAAAACGGGTAAACCCACTACCCCTAAACTGAGATAACCCAATTGGCTTAAGAAACCCGCTCCTGGACCGAGTATTGCTCCGGAAAGAATTACAAAGAAACTCTGTAAGGTTATGGGAACCGGCGTAAAGGGAAGGGGAAGATAAATATAGGCACCTAAGGCGGTAAAAATAATAAAGATAACCACCCCGAGGGCTTTCGTAAGCACTGTTGACTTAATTACTTCCTGCTTCGCCATGGAAACAATTTTCCCTTTAATTAAAGAATTGTCCATTTGTTTTTTCCCTTAACTACTACCGCTTCTATTTTTTACCGGCTTGGACGTTAAATAGATTGCTAAAGGTCCTAAAAGGAAAGAGGCAATATATATGGAAAGCACAAAACAGATTATCCCAGAAAAAATCTTAAAGATACAACCCAATAATAACAATATCCCTATAAAAGTAGATAACTTCAGAGCAGAATAGAAATTCCCTAATTTCATTCGTGCAGTTTCCATCTCCCCCATCGCACCGGTTTTCCAGACAAAGGGTTTATTTCTTATCTGAGCAAGAAAATTCCTTACCTGTGCTGGAGGCCGATATACTAAATCCAACTTATGGATTAAATTGGAAACAAAGGTCTCAATTATTCCCTCCTTAATAATAGTTAACCAGGATTTATCTATTTCTACCACCGGGTCCTGATAGAGTTTCCCTTTCTTTTTAACTACCCAAGGAGCAAGAAATTTGGGAATAAGGATACTGATAAGAGGAATGCCTATAAATAAAGGTAAAAGTATTTGGGGTTTATCCAGAGTCAATAAGGAAACAATCCCCCTCCTTCCCCACTCCCAAGCCAAAATCATTCCTAACAGCCAGAGTTCATAAATGGGAATCCCAATCAGACGACGCAAGAGCACAAAGAGATGGGTTTTCCTTCCCGGAGCAAAGGGCTTCAGCAGGAATCTTCTCACCGTCTCCAAATCTCCCCAATCCCATTGCACTACCCGGAGGAGCTCAGAGAGTTTATTGGAAAAACTCTTTTCATAAATATAGACATCTTCACATAAAACACACCAGGCTTTAAGTGATTCCTGGAAATCGTGACTGGCGGATTTTCCGGGATGAAGCCATTCGGTCTTAATCACTTCTCTTACATATCCCTCCACCTGGATTGCCCCTTTCCCATAGAAGGGATTAAAAATGAAGAGTCTCCACTTTGCTACAGGGTCAAACTCATACATCCTCCTTGCCCAAGAACATAATTGGATAAATCTATCTTCCCTCGGATTGGTAAGTTCAATGGAAGGTTGCCAGATAATAAAATCTTTATTTTCCGGATGGACTATCTTCGCTACCAGTTTTCTTATCTGTCCCTTGGGCCAATAGTTGTCTGCATCAGAAACAATGGCAATATTGATCAGGCAATTTCTGTCTACTTTTATCTCTTTACCATTCAAAATATCGGAGAGCGTTCCCTGCAGTCCTAAGGCTTGCACATCTCCGAGAATCTCATCCCAGATAGGGAGTGTAGGATTACGTGTTCCTTTTGCCCAATTCTCCCAGATTTTATCCTGATAATTGTAAGGTCTCGTCTTCCCTTCATAGAGAAGCATAAGGGCATCCTGGAGTATCCCTACTTTTTTAAAAAAGTCACAGGCAGGGTTACGATGGAAGTAAAAGACAGTCTTATCGCCAAATTCATTCTGTAATTTCTTAATCTCATTCCTCGTCCATTCTCTTACTCCTGTATCGCGTGTATTATCAATCACGATAAACTTCAGGTTATTTTTATTCTCTTCCCAAGTATTCAAAATGTCCTTGCGCATATTGGTAAGTAGAACCCCCATCTCATAAGTGGTTTTGGCGAAAATGGGTCTGAAAAAGACTACCTTTATTCGGGGAGGAATCCCTGCTCTAATAATCTCGGGAACCTCCTTAAGTACCAAGGGCTTAGTGAAAGTGTAGATAAAGAAATGAAGTATAAGACTAACTATTCCGGCAACACAATAGGCAAAGAGTAAAAGCATAAAGAGGAGAAAATAGGGGTTATGCCACTTAAAACTGAGATAATAAAGCCAAGTTAGAAAAAACACCAGCCCCCATTTAACATATTGATAGAATAAAATTTTGTAGCGGGATTTTTTAAATACCTCCATCTTACCCCTTTTTTATTTTTCTGGCGACCGTAATAAATCCCGTATGCCCAATCATTCGGTGACAGGGTCTAACTGATAATCCCTCTATATTCCAGGGTCTGATTATTGATTCCAGGGTCTCAATAAGAAAAAACCCCCCTGTTTCTTGAAGGGCTTTCACAAATTTCTCAGATTGAATTATGGTTGGTAAATAAGCAAGCACAATTCCTCCTGGGCGTAGAGATTCCTTTAAAGTATTTATTGCTTCCCAGGGGCAGGGAAGGTCAAAGATTATTCTATCCACATCTACTTCTTCAATCCCTCTATAGATATCTTTAACTTTAAACTTGAGATTGGGAACCTCCCCCAAGAATTTTCTTACATTTTGTTTGGCTATCTCCTGTAAATCTTCCCGCACATCATAAGAAATAACCTCTCCTTTTTCTCCCACTGCCCTAGCTAATGCCAAAAGCAGTGCACCCGAACCGCTACCTGCCTCTACCACCCTTAATCCAGGATGGATATCTGCCCAGAGAAGCACTATCCCCAAATCCTTGGGATGCATTATCGCAGATTTGCGTGCCATTTTTTTAATAAATTCATTGAGCGTGGGGTGGAAAATAAAAAATTTTTTTTCAGTATGTGTAAAAACCACCTCTCCCTCTTCTCTATGCAGAACTTGGTTATGTTCAATTATTCCCCAATGGGTCATAAATTTACCATTTTTAACCAGTTTCTGGAGATAAGCATTACCTTTAATCGGGTCATAGAAAATAACCAAATCACCATCTTTAAATTTCCTCTCTTTACAATGTTTATTCTCTATGATTTCACGTTCCATCGGTTTTAAATCTTAAAATATATTCTCTGAAAAGATTATCTATGATAACATAGGTATTATCCTCATTTTTCTTCAGCAATCCCTTGTCCAGAAGCCGATAGACAAAGTTTTTAATATTGGCGATGGGAAAATTCTTTATTCTCCTCTCTAAAATCATTGTGGAACGCAAATCCTT
>JAMWCM010000035.1 GCA_023818355.1 Candidatus Omnitrophota bacterium | reverse complement strand
GAGCAAGAAATGCTTCTATTACTAAATGGAGAATAGACGACCTTGGCTTGGATAAGCAGGATGTGGGCTTAGAAGGTTCTCCTACGCGGGTAGTTAAGATATTTACTCCTCCACCCCGTAAAGGAGGACAGATTTTACAGGGAAATACTCAGGAGGTGGTGGAGAAGTTAGTGGAACTACTCAAAGACGAGATTTAATGCAAAACTTAAAATTTTTGGATTTTTGTTTGTAATTTTGATTTTTTAATTTAAAGAGATGTCCATAAAGGTTATTAAAGAAAAATGTACAGGATGTAAACTCTGCGTAAAGGCTTGTCCTTTTGGAGCAATAAGGATAGAGCAGAAATTAGCGATTATTGACCTTGAGAAGTGTAACCTTTGTGGTGCCTGTGTTTCCGTTTGCAAATTTGGGGCAATTATTTTGACCAAACCCCAATACCCAATACCTAAAATCCAAGACCAATACAGAGGAATCTGGGTCTTTGGAGAACAGAAGAAGGGGATAATTCAGCCCGTGGTTTTTGAACTCTTGGGAGAAGCAAGACGTTTGGCTAATGATTTAAAAACCGATGTCTCCTGTGTAGTATTGGGAAACAGGATAGAGAACAGTCGTATTGAAGAACTCTTCTGGAAGGGAGCGGATAAAGTATACCTTGTGGAGGCAGAGGAACTTCATTATTATCAGGATGAGCCATATACCAATGTAATTGTAGAATTGATTAAGGAATACAAGCCAGAGATTTTTCTCTGTGGGGCGACGGCGATAGGAAGGTCATTGGTTTCGCGGGTAGCGGTAAAGATAAAAACTGGTTTAACTGCTGATTGCACGGGGTTGGAGATTGACCCCGAAAATAAACTTCTTCTGCAGACCCGGCCTGCCTTTGGCGGAAATATTATGGCGACCATCATCTGTCCTGACTACCGTCCACAGATGGCTACAGTCAGGCATAAGGTAATGAAGGAACTTCCTGTGGATAAAACAAGAAAGGGAACAGTTATTCGCAAAAATTACGATGGTCGCCTTCTCCTTTCACGCACAAAATTGCTGGATATTGTGGAGGAGATAGAGGAAACAGTAAACCTTGCCGAGGCAGATATTATTGTCTCCGGAGGAAGGGGGTTAGGCAAGGCAGAGAATTTTAAATTACTTGAGGATTTAGCAAAAGTTTTAGGAGGGGCGGTGGGAGCATCGCGTGCGGCAGTAGATAGTGGATGGATTGCCTATTCCCATCAGGTAGGCCAAACCGGAAGAACGGTTTGCCCCAAGATTTATATTGCCTGTGGAATTTCCGGACAGATTCAGCATCTGATTGGGATGCAGTCTTCTGAGATAATCGTGGCGATAAATAAGGACCCCCATGCGCCCATTTTTAATGTGGCTACCTATGGGATTGTGGGAGATTTGTTGGAAATTGTGCCTTTATTGACAAAGAGGTTTAAAGAAATTCTCAAAAAATAGTTTTGATTAAACCCAGAGTGACCAAAGGAGGTAAAGAAAATGGCAATAAGAGAGACTTTAAAATTAGGGGAGATGCTTATTGAGGCAGGAGTAATTACTCCTGAACAGTTAGAGGCGGGTTTAAAAGAACATAAAAAGACCAAGGAATTCTTGGGAGTAACTCTGGTAAAGATGGGATTTGTAAGCGAAGAAGAGCTTCTTCCTGTGCTTTCCAAGCAGTTGGGAATTCCCTTTGTGCGCATAAAAGAGATGGTGATTGAGCCAGAAATCATAAAAAGGGTCCCGGCAAAATTTGCTTCCCATTATAAACTTATGCCTTTACGTATGGAAAACGGGACACTGGTAATTGCGGTAACCGACCCCCTGGATATTCATACCATTGATGATATAAAGTTACTCTTAGGTTATGATGTGAAGCCCGTTTTAGCCGGAGAGAAAGACATTACTGAGGCGATAAAGAAATACTATGGGATAGGAGCGGGAACGGTGGAGAAGATGCTGGAGAAGACTGCTGTAGAGGAGGCTGAGGGAAAGGTTACAGAGGTGGTTACAGAAGAAGTGGAGGAGTTAGCGGAAGATGCCTCGGTGATAAAATTTGTGAATCAATTGCTTAGCCAGGCCGTGGAAGAACGGGCTACCGATGTGCATATTGAGCCTTATGAGGATGAACTTAAAGTTCGCTTTCGTATAGATGGAGTTCTAAATGATATCTCTGTTCCTCCGGCCATTCGCCATTTTGCTTCGGCTATTGTTTCCAGGATTAAAATTATGGCCAATTTAAACATTGCTGAGCGCCGGCTACCTCAGGATGGAAGGATAATTATTAAAATTAAAGGGAAAGACTATGACCTACGCATTTCTATTATCCCCTGTGTTTTCGGAGAGAGTGTAGTAATAAGAATTTTAAGTCCGGGGATGCTTTATAGTCTGGAAGAGCTCGGTCTTCTGGAGCGAGATTTAAAAATCCTTGAAGAGATGATTGCTAAACCGCACGGGATTATCTTTAACACTGGACCTACGGGAAGTGGAAAAACCACTACCCTCTATGCCTGTTTGAGTAAAATAAACAAGCCGGGGATTAAGATTATTACTATTGAAGACCCCGTAGAATACCAGCTGAAAGGGATTGTGCAGTTGCAGGTCCATCCCAAGATTGGTTTTACCTTTGCTACGGGATTGCGTTCAATCTTAAGGCATGACCCGGATGTGATTATGGTAGGAGAGGTGCGCGACTTAGAGACTGCGGAGACAGCGATCAGGGTTGCCCTTACCGGACATTTGGTTTTCTCCACCTTGCATACCAATGATGCGGCCGGAGGAGTTACCCGGCTTATTGATATGGGAATTGAACCTTTTTTAGTGGCTTCTTCTGTAGAATGTATTATTGCCCAGCGTCTGGTAAGGCTGATCTGCCCGGACTGCAAAAAAGCGGTGAAACCGAGTAAGGATGTTCTTGAGGAATTGGAAGTAATGGAAAATGTGGATGTGGATAAAATCACCATTTTTGAAGGTAAGGGATGTGAGCATTGCAAATTTACCGGTTACCGGGGAAGAACCGGAATCTATGAATTTCTGGTCATCAACAACGAAATAAGAAAAATGATTGTGGAGCGCCTCCCCAGCGACCAGATTAAGAAAAAGGCAATGGAGATGGGAATGCGTACCCTGCGCCAGGATGGCTGGGAAAAGGTCCTTAAGGGTCTCACTACACCCGCAGAAGTAATGCGGGTTACCCAGCGCGAAGAATAAAAATGTAAACAAAAATTCCCCTAAGGCCATCAAATTTACACACCCCAAGTTATTGTTTATCAATAACTTATCTATAAAAAGTCCGATGCTGTTCAGTTATTTTCCATCTTTAAATTTTGCTTAAGATAATTCTGAACCCTCCGCGGGTTTTTAAGAAGCAGATTCTTTATATATAAATCAATGTATCTCATATAATTATGCTTAAGAGAAATTAAAGTGCAGAAAAAGGAAGAAATTGGCATAAGTTTTGCTATGTAAGAAATTGAGTTTTTCTCAGAAAGGAAAAAAATGAGTTCCCGGATGATACGAAAACAAATTTTACCCATTTTGCAGAAAAAGAGGATAATTATTGGCATTTTTGCGCTATTTTTTCTTTTTGTCTTTCCTCATTTCATAAGTGAACGGATTCAGGCAGGACAAATCCTCTGGAGTAATCAGGGACCTTCTCTCCCCGGAAAAAATAATCAAGAAATTGTCCGCTTATTACAAAATATGCTTAAAGAAGCAGAAAAAGAGAGCGCGCAGACAGGAACTTTGTCTGAACCCGAGGACCTGAGCGAGGAAGAGAAGTCTGAGAGCGGAGAGGTAATTTATCTGGGGAAGGTGCCGAATCAAGATAAAAAAATAGCCCTGAAAAGAGAAAACGAAGGGAAAAATTCACCTGCCTTAGTTATTCCCGGGAAAGAAGAGGAAAAGCCATCTTCCGAGGAATCACCTGAGCCGAGTGCCGAAGGTCCTAAGGATGACCTGCGCCTCATTGCTCCGGGACAGGGAGGTCCGGGGGTTGTGCCCAATCCTCCGGGGAATAATCCTCCGGGGAATAATCCCGGACAGGAGCCAGCTCCTTCACCTAAGCCGACCAATCCTCCGAAACCACCTTTTAAATGGAAATTTGCTGACCCTAACCGGCCAAAATTTGAAAAGATAAAACTTGAGGATGCTCGGCCTACAAGTCTTAATCCTGAAGAACTGAGAAAACTTGTTCCCGGGAAAGATTATGAATCTGGGAAAGTACTTATAAAATATAATACAAAGATAAACGCTGCTGAGGTTATGGCTGAGGGAATGAATTTAGAGAGTGCTGAGGTTTATGATGTGAAAAGTCTCTGGGAAGAAAATAATTTATTTATCCTGGAAATTAATGAGAAGGCAAATATCGGAGATGTTTGTGAGGAATTGTTGCGAAATCCGGATATAGAATATTGTGAGCCAAATTACATTTACAAAATTTATAAAACTCCCAATGACTCAATGTATAATCAGTTATGGGGATTACAGAAAATTCAGGCAGAGAAAGCCTGGGATATTAACGAAGGAAGTTCTTCGGTAATTGTAGGAGTTTCGGATACGGGTGTAGATGGAAATCATCCCGATTTAAAGGATAATTTAGTTTCGGGAAAGAGTTTTGTAGACAATAGTCCAACTGCTGATAATGTTGGACATGGAACCCATGTGGCGGGAACTATTGCAGCGGTAGGAAATAATGGACAGGGAGTAATTGGAGTTGCTCCCAAAGTAAAGATTATGCCCTTAAAGATTTCTAATTCTCCAAATGTTGAACTTGCTTTCGCTATTGAATCCATCCGTTATGCTGCCGATAACGGAGCAAAGGTGATAAATATGAGCTGGGGAGGAGGAATGCCTTCAGCTTCTCTACAGGATGCCCTTCGGTATGCAGCAAGTAAAGATGTGGTCTTAGTGGCGGCAGCGGGAAATGGAGGGGGACCTGGGGTAGCTTATCCGGCAGCCTTTCCAGAGGTAATTGCAGTTTCCGCAACCAATCCCCAAGACCAGTTGGCAAATTTTTCCAGTTATGGTTCAGAAGTGGAGGTTTCTGCTCCCGGAGAAGGGATTTTAAGCACCTGGCCAGGAGGCAAATATCAACCCGCCAGCGGAACCTCTATGGCTTCTCCGCATACTGCCGGAGTGGTTGCACTTATACGTTCGGTATTCCCTAACCTAAGAGCAGAGGAGGTGAGAAAGAAACTTATTGAAAGTGTGGATGATTTAGGTTCACCCGGAAAAGATGAGCGGTTTGGTTATGGAAGGATTAATGCCTTTAAGGCAATTCAGGGTGGAGGTGGTAGTCCTTCTCCCAGTCCTACACCTCCTCCGGGTGGGGGAGGAAAATTTACACCTCACGGTTATTTAACCAGTTCGCTGAAGACCGGAGATTTTAATGGGGATGGAAAAGAGGAAATAGTTTTTATCAGCACTAAGGAATATAAACAAAAATACTCTGCAAGTCTCCTCTATGTCTTAGATGGTGAGGGAAGAGTTTTTAAAGATTTTCCTTATGAATATAAAGGCCAAGGATGGACAACCCCTGCCATTGCCGATATAGACCACGATGGGAATCTGGATATTGTGGTTACCACTTATCCGATAGAAGATTCTCCTCAACCAGGTATTTCTCCGGGAGGGAATTTAAGTATAAATACCAGTATTTTGGGAGGGGAAGAAGGAGTAATTTTTGTGCAGCTGATTTGGGTTGAAGATTATTGGAAAGCTCCGGGCTCTCCGGTTTGTATGGATATAGATGGTGATGGAAGAATGGATATCGTGATAACCTTCTTAGATACCTCCCGGATTTATTCTGGTTTGATTGAACAGAAAATAGGGATTATTTCTTCTCAGAAAGGCAAATATATTCTTGAGCCTAAGGATGTGAAATTAGTTTATCAAGCAGTAGAAAATGATGTAATTCAAGCCTGCACACCGGTAGTCGGGGACTTCAATAAGGATGAAAAAGTAGAAATTGTTTTGGGTGATGCCCAGATTGATGGGAAATTGTATCTTCTGGTGGCCTTAGATGCTGAAGGGAATGTGATTGCCAAGGTAGAAAATCCTACAGGAAAGGCTTCTTTATATTCACGGGTGATTGCCATAGAGGATATGTATAAAAAGGAAAGCACTGCCTTTGTGCTTGTGCGGGCAACTGAGGAAAAAGATGAAATTTATACCATTGACCTTTTTGGAGAGGGAATTTTAAATGCCTGGCCAAAGGAATCGGATAAACCATTTCAATTTTACGATACGGTTCCCGTGAATATTGATGGAGACAGTAATATGGAATTTGCCGTGCGGGGTGAGGATTTATTGCCGGTTTATCATCATGAAGGAAGCATTGCCGGAGGCTATCCCGTTAAAGATGAGGGAGGAAATGTGCGCACGATTAAATCCGGAAAAGGAAAAAAAGAATATTTATTGGCAAATGCTATATATGCTGAGGAAGGGAAATTGATTACCAAATTTAATAAACTTCCTGCGGGAACATTTGTGATGGATGAGGCAGTTGGCAAATTTAATTCCGATAATGAGGAAGTATATTTATTAATTGTTAAAGATGGTAAAGAGTATCTGGAAAGAGATAGTTTACCGGAAAGAGATACTGAGGAGTTGAGTTCCTGGCCAATGTATCGGAGAAGTGGAAATAACTTAGGAATCCTTCCTGTGGATTTACCCAGCCCTTCTCCCAGTCCTTCACCAAAGCCGAATAATCCACCCCAATTTAAGGATATTCCTGACCAGACAGTATCTATTGCCCAGGGTACGCTAACCTTAGATGTTTCCCAATATGCCTCTGACCCGGATGGAGATACTTTGTCTGTGACCTTTGATTGGAAGAAAAAACCTACTGGTAATTTTATGGCAATTGTGGATGCGAGAGGGAATTTTACCTTGACGCTTCTTGGAGGTAATCAACCCGAAGAGACCATTGTTACCTTCCAGGTTACTGACCCTAAAGGTGCCTCCGCCACCAAAGACTGCAAGATTACTATTACCAACTGAAGCCAGAATTTAATTGACTTTTTTTGTTTTTTAGATAAAATTTAATTATTATAAAGAATGGGTAGTTTTTTTTATCGGGTAAAGACAAAAACCGGTGAAATTAGAGAAGGGGTCTTAGAAACCGAAAGCGAAGCTCAGGCAATTGAAACTCTTTCCAGTCAGGGATATTTTATCCTTTCCCTCAGTGAGAAAAAATCTCTCTCTCCGGTGGCGGTAAAAGAACCTTCCGTAGTTACACCTTCGGTTACCGATTCCTTCCATAAGGTGGGTATAAGAGACCTTTCGGTATTTACGCGACAGTTATCCGATTTAATCAATGCCGGAGTAACGCTTTTACATGCCTTGGATATTTTAAGAAATCAATTAAAGACAAATCCCAATTTCTCTTCTATTATTAATGTCTGGTATGAAGATATTCAGGCAGGTTTAAGTTTCTCTCAGAGTATGGGTAAATTCAAGGATTATCTTCCTTCAGTCCTTCCGGCTTTGGTTGCTTCCGGGGAAGCAAGTGGAAACTTAGATCGGACTATGCGTCAGGCAGCAGAACTTTTTGAAAAAGAATATGAGTTAAGGATGAAGGTAAAGTCAGCCATGATTTATCCTTCCCTTGTCGCCACCGTCGGTGGAATAACGGTATTTATTCTTCTTTCCTTTGTCATTCCCAAAATTTCCTCTATCTTTGTGGAGATGGGTGAGGCTTTGCCCTTACTTACCAGCATTTTAATTAGAATAAGTAATCTCTTTGCCCAATACTGGTGGATGGTGATTTTAGGCTTTGTGGGACTGATTTTTTTCTATAAAACTTTGCTGAAAGATCCAGAATATAAACTTATGTTTGACCAGTGGAAACTACGTCTTCCCTTAATCCGTAAGATTACCTTAGAGACAGAACTGGCGCGTTTTTCCCGGATATTGGGAATGCTTTTACACAGCGGAGTTCCCATTATTGAGGCAATTGAAGTGACCCTCCCCGTCTTAGATACCGAGGTATATAGAAAGGAATTGGGGGAGATGAAGGAAAAAATAAAGGCAGGCAGAGCCCTTACTGCCAGTATGGAAAAGGAGGACCTCTTTCCGCAGTTTGCTACAGATATGGTTAAAGTGGGAGAAGAGAGTGGAAAACTGGATGAGTCTCTGGTAAAGGTAGCGGAGTCTTATGAGAAAAGTTTAGAGTATACCTTAAAAATACTCACCGACCTCTTAGAACCGATTTTAATCTTGATTGTGGGGATAATGATTGGTTTCATTGTGATTGGGATGCTTCTTCCCATTTTCCAGTTAAATTTAATTATAAAATGAAAGGGGGTTTATGAAAAAGAGAGGTTTTACCTTAATTGAGCTTTTGATTGTGGTAATTATTATTGGAATTCTGGTAGCGACCATTATGCCTCAGTTAGCCGGAAAAACCCAGCAGGCGCGCATCCAAAGAGCAAAGTCAGAAATATATGGCACCTTAGATACTGCCCTGGGAATGTTTGAGATGGATTTTGGCCGATATCCTGAGGAGATAGCACAGCTCTGGGATAAATCTATTCCCTTAACCGATATGGCTCCTGAGGATTATGAGGTGCGCTGGAATGGTCCTTATATAAAGAGGGCAAATATCCGGGGAGGAGATATCCTTGACCCCTGGGGAAGACCCTATGTTTATGAAGCGGTGGATGAAGGGAAAAGTTATGTCTTGCTTTCCTTAGGTCCAGATGGACAGGAAGGGACCGATGACGATATTGTCTCGGAAAGTCAGTTTGAATAAAACTGGCTTTACCCTCTTAGAAACCCTTGTCTCCATAGCCATTTTCTCCATTATTTTTGTGGCGATTGTTTCCACAATCTGGTTGGGATTGCGCCTTACCTCCCGCAGTCGGGAGATTGCCCAGAAATACTTAGGAGCAAGGGTGGTTTTGGACTCTATGGCGATGGAATTGCGTTCTGCTTTTGATTTTCGTTTCCCGGGATACGATAATTTTAAATGGGACCCCCAAGAGAAAAAATTGGAATTCTGGCTGGTGGCTTCGGATGAAACAAAATATTTCTATCCGCGACCTGCCCCGGTCTATCGGGTAATTTATAATGTTAGAGAAGAGGAAGGAAGGAAAATTCTTTATAAGAAAACCGCGCCAGTTTATCCGGGTAATTTTAATGTTATGGAAGGACCGGTGCTTTATGGAGACTTTGATTTTGCGATAGAATATCCTACTCCACGCCAGCAAGAAACTTTACCTGAAAAAATTGTCATCACTTTTAAGCCCGAAAAAGGCGATGTTTTACAAAGAACGGTTTATTTACCCATTTACAAAAAATTCTAAGGGGATAGTGCTTCTTTTTGTTCTCTGGGCATTCCTTACCTTGGGAATAATTGCGGTGGGTTTAAGCTATCGTGCCCTGAGAGAGTTTAGGATGGTTTCCTTAACCCAGGACCGTGCCCAGGCATATTTTCTTACCTGGACCGCTTTGGAGAATATTGTGGAAATTCTAAAGAAGGATGACCAGAAGGTAGATTCCCTTCAGGACGAATGGGCAAAGGGAGAGATAAAGGGAGAAACTGATAAGGGGAGATGGAAGGTGGATGTATTTTATGATGAAGAGCGTCGGGTAGACTTAAATAAAGCAGATGAGGATGTCTTGGAGAGAATTTTTGGCACAATGCCGGTTTTATTGGATTCCCTGCGTGACTGGAAGGATAGTGATTCTCTACCCCGTCCCTTGGGAGCAGAGGATGATTATTATTTAAAAAAAGAGGGAGACTATGAATGTAGAGATGCACTTTTACGCAATGTTTTTGAATTGGGGATGATGCGCGGAGGAGAGGACCTTTTTGAAACCAGTTTTCTTTTTGAGGAGAATTTCCCAAAGGAAAATTTATTTGGTGAGAAATTAGCTTTTGCACACGGAGGTTCACATTTCATTCCTCCTCCCTGGGACCCCCGGACCCCTTTACCTAAACCTATTCCCATTCCTCCCGGTCCACCGAACGAACCTCCCCAGGGCCCTCCCTATGAACCTCCTTTACCCAATCCGCGTGGTGGAGGATACACAGTTTATGGAGATGGGAAAAACAATATCAATACTGCTCTTCCGGAAGTTTTAATGGCGATTGGTTTACAGAGTGATACGGTTATCAGAATTATCTGGTACCGGATTTATGGAAATGTCTTTCCTTCGGCTAATCCGAATACAATTATCTATGGTTTAGTTCAGGCGGGTTGTTTGAAAACCGGTGAGCCATTATATCCCTTTATTACCCAAAACATTATAGAGATTGCGGGAAAGGGAAGACTGAAGGCGAATTCTTCTTATTTTAGAGTAAGGATTATCTCTGAGACCAAACGGGGAGCAAGGCATGCTGCGGTAGCGGTATTGAAACGGGGAAAAGACAAAGAAGGTAAGCCTACCGTTGATATTGTTTCCTGGTGGGAATATTCTTGGTTATAATTTTTATGAGAAAGAAGAAAGCTTTTACAGTCCTGGAGTTAATGCTGGTAATTGGGATAATGGCGGTATTGGCAATTTTAGTTCTTGCCAATTTCAGTGGTTTTATCCGGGGAAGAAAATTTGAAGATTGTTTGAACCGGGTGATTAACTTCTTGCGCTATGGTCAGGAATATGCTCTTACCCGTTACGATGATATCTGGATGGATGTTTTACCCAAGGAAAATAAATTTGTGCTTAAATTGAGTGAAGAGAAAGAAAAGAGATTCGTTATCCCGCCGGGTTATCGGATGGAGACAAAACTTCGCCAGGTTATATTTGAGCGGATGGGGGGGATTGGAGTTTTTGATAGGCCGGTAAAAAAAGGGGAGGCGGTTCCTACAAAAATCGTAGAGAAGATAAAGGTAATTGATGAGAAGACAAAACGCATTGCCACCATTGAAATCTGGGGTTACGGTGGGCTTATTTTTTTAAAATCAATTGTTCCTTCCCAGTAGTTTCTTCCTCAACTCTTCTATGAGCGAAAAATCAAAGCGGATGAATTTCTTTACAAATTCTGTTTGTGGAAAATTTATCAAATCATAGGGAGTACCCATTTGTGCAATTTCTCCTTCCTTAATGAGAATAACCCTTTCGGCAAGCATCAATGCCTCTATCTGGTCATGGGTAACATAAACAATGGTTATCCCCATTTCCTCTTTCAATTTAAGGATTAATTTTTGAATATTTATCTTCAGTTCTAAGTCAAGGTTTGCCAAGGGTTCATCCAATAAAAGGATCTCCGGCTCACTGGCTAAGGTTCTTGCTAAGGCAAGAAGCTGTTTTTCTCCTCCGGAAAGTTGAAAGGGGAATTTCTTTCTGTGTTTCTGTAATTCAAAAATATTTAATAGATTGTTTAGTTTTTCTTTCTTAGAAGGGGTTAAAACGAAAGAAATCTGTTCCTCTACATTCATATGTGGCCATAAGTACAAATCCTGAAAAACCATCCCGATTTTTCTTTTATAGGGAGGGAATA
>JAMWCM010000034.1 GCA_023818355.1 Candidatus Omnitrophota bacterium | reverse complement strand
ACGGTAAACGGTGCAGTTATCTTTGACGAACGTTATGTAGGGAATCCTCTGGTTTACTGTGGAACTGTGGGACTACTTCCTAAGGATAAGTCTTTTAAGAAAGTCCTGCCCGGAGATTTGATTTTACTTGTAGGAGGAAGGACCGGAAGAGATGGGATTCATGGCGCGACATTTTCTTCATCAGAGTTAACTGTGGAATCGGAGAGGATTTCTTCCTCAGCAGTTCAGATAGGTAACCCCATCACCGAGAAGAAGATGGTGGATACCCTTTTAAAGGCACGCGATCTCGGTCTTTATCATGCCATTACCGACTGTGGTGGGGGAGGGCTTTCTTCCGCTGTGGGTGAGATGGGGGCGTCCTGTGGGGCACGGGTTGATTTAGAAAAGGTTCCTTTGAAATACAAAGGTCTCTCTTACACGGAAATCTGGATTTCTGAGGCCCAGGAGAGAATGATTCTTGCTGTTCCGAAGAATAAATTGGAGAGAATCTTAGAGATTTTTAGAAAAGAAGATGTGGAAGCAACCGTAATTGGTGAATTTACCGATGATAAACACCTGCGTTTATTTTATGAGGGGAATTTAGTCTGTGATTTAGAGATGGAGTTTCTCCACCATGGGCTTCCGGATGTTATTCGCAGAGCAGTCTGGCGAAATAAAATTCATCATGAACCAAAATTTAGCTGTCCGGAAAACTTGGGGGAGATTCTTTTAAGGCTTCTTTCTACTTATAATATTTCTTCCAAGGAATGGATTATCCGACAGTATGACCATGAAGTTCAGGGAGGTTCGGTAATTAAGCCCCTGATGGGAGTGAATAACGATGGGCCTTCGGATGCCGCAGTAATCCGGCCTCGTCTTGATTCCCAAAAAGGGATAGCCATTTCCTGTGGTATAAATCCCCGCTATGGAGAAATTGACCCTTATTGGATGGCGGGTTCCTGCATTGATGAGGCTTTGCGACAGATTGTTTCTGTGGGAGGAGATTTAGAAGAAATAGCCATTTTGGATAATTTCTGTTGGGGAAATACAAATAAACCTGAAAGGTTGGGTTCACTGGTGCGTTGTGCCTTTGGTTGTTATGCTGTTGCCAAAGGATATGGAGTTGCCTTCATTTCCGGTAAGGATAGTTTAAATAACGAATACAAGATAGGGAAGAAAAGTATTGCTATCCCGGGAACTTTGCTCATTTCCGCGATAGGGATAATTTCCGATGTTTCCCATTGTATTAGTTTAGATTTTAAAAAACCAGGGAATTTAATTTATATTGTGGGAGAAACTCTCCCGGAATTGGGAGGTTCTGAATACTTTCATCTCTGGGGATATCTGGGGAACAGTGTCCCCAAGGTAAATCCTAAGAAAGGTAAAATTTTAATGGATGCTTTAAGTAGAACGATAAATAAAGGATTGGTTTTATCCTGCCATGATTGTTCTGAAGGAGGGATAGGAGTGGCAGTAGCAGAAATGGCTTTCTCTGGAGGCTACGGAGCAGAAATATTTTTGGGAGAAGTGCCTTATAAAATCAAAAATTTAAGAAACGACTATATATTGTTCTCGGAATCAAACACAAGGTTCATTGTGGAGGTGGAGAGGGAAAAACAGAAACAATTTGAGCGGGAACTAAAAGGGATTCCCTTAGGTTTAATTGGCTGTATTTCGGAAGAAAAATTTTTGCGGATTTATGGATTGGGTGGGAAAAAAATTATTGATTTAGATATCAATACCTTAAAAGAAGCCTGGCAAAAACCCCTACGGCTATAGTAAATGAAAAATGGGAAAACCCAAAGTAGTCGTTTTGCGCACGGCGGGGACAAATTGTGACTATGAAACTGCCTTTGCCTTTGAGAGGGTAGGGGCAATTGCCGCACTTGTGCATATAAACCAGATTATTCATAAGGAAAAGAGCCTCTTAGATTATGATATTTTAGCCATCCCCGGAGGGTTTACTTACGGAGATGATATTTCTGCAGGAAAAATTCTTGCCAATGAGTTAAAATATATTTTAAAAGAAAAATTGGGAAATTTTGTAAAAAACAAAAGGCCAGTAATTGGGATCTGTAACGGGTTTCAGGTTTTAGTAAAGGCGGGTCTTCTCCCGGGGAATGGATTTTTTCAGAAAGTGACTTTAACCTACAATGATTCGGGCAGGTTTGAGGATCGCTGGGTTTATTTAAAAATAGTAACCAGTAAATGTATATGGACAACGGGCCTGCCAGAGATAATTGAACTTCCTGTAGCCCATGGGGAGGGGAAATTCATAGGAGATAAAGAAGTGATAGAAAAATTGAAACAGAATGGGCAGATTGTTTTTCAATATGTAGATGAAAAGGGGAATTTAAGAGGTTATCCTTACAATCCCAATGGTTCTCTGGAAAACATTGCCGGGATTTGTGATGAAACCGGTTTAATCTTAGGACTTATGCCCCATCCCGAACGTCATATAGAATATTTTCAGCATCCCCGCTGGACAAGGGAGGGACGTTCTGGTGAAGGAGATGGTCTGCAGGTCTTTAGAAATGGAGTAAATTATGTTAAGAGATACTTGTAAAATGAATTTAGATTTTACTCCCAAGGAATGCTGTGGCCTATTTGGTATCTGGGGTCACAATCAGGCAAGTTATTTGACCTATCTTGGCCTCTATGCCTTGCAGCATCGGGGAGAGGAAGCTTGCGGTATAGTTAGTTCTGATGGGAAAGAGGTCTTTCAATATAAAGGGATGGGGCTGGTGGGAGATGTTTTTAATGGAGAAATTATCAAAAGCCTTCCCGGGGATAGGGCTATAGGTCATACACGCTATTCCACAACGGGAGCAAGCCTTTTAAAAAATGTTCAACCAATTTTGGTGAATTATTCTCAAGGAACAATTGCCATTGCCCACAATGGGAATTTAGTGAACGCCTTAGCACTCCATAATAAACTGGAGAAAGAGGGTTCAATCTTTCAAACCAGTTCTGACTCGGAGATTTTAATCCATCTTATGGCCAGGGCAAAGGCAAAGGGGCACTTAGAGGCATTGTTAAAATCCCTGAGATTCTTAGAAGGGGCGTATTGTTTTCTTTTACTTACCCCTTCCGCCCTTTTTGCCGTGCGTGACCAACGCGGTTTTCGTCCTTTATGGTTGGGGAAATTGGATAAGGCATATGTATTTTCTTCAGAAACCTGTGCCTTTGATTTAATAGGTGCAGAACCATTGAGGGAAGTAGAGCCGGGAGAGGTAATGGTTGTAGATGAGAAAGGTTTAAGAAGTTTTAAACCTTTTAGAGAAAGAGTTATTCCCTCATTTTGTATCTTTGAACATATCTATTTTTCTCGTCCGGATTCAAAAATTTTTGGGGAAACAGTGCACTTAGTAAGGGAACGCTTGGGAAGAAAATTGGCACAGGAACATCCGGTAGAGGCAGAGCTGATTATTCCTGTCCCCGACTCCGGAGCCTCGGCTGCCTTGGGATTTAGTCAGGAGTCAAAAATTCCTCTGGAATATGGGATTATCCGCAACCATTATATTGGGAGAACCTTTATTCAACCTTTTCAACTAATCCGTGACTTCCGGGTAAAAATAAAATTTAATCTCTTAAAAGATGTCTTGAAAGGGAAGCGCATTGTGGTGGTGGATGATTCCATTGTCCGCGGAACAACTTCCCAGATCAGGGTGAGGAATTTAAGGGAAGCGGGAGCAAAAGAGGTGCATTTGAGAATTAGCTGTCCTCCCCATAAGTTTCCCTGTTTCTATGGGATTGATTTTCCTACAAGGAAGGAACTGTTGGGGGCAAGATTTAAGATAAAAGAGATTGAGAAATTTTTAAATGTAGATTCCTTGGGATATCTGAGTTTAGAAGGAATGCTTTCCTGCGTTAAAGCCTATCCTCAGGAAAATTACTGCGTTGCCTGTTTTACGGGGAATTATCCGGTGAAATTTGGTAGAGAGGGAGATAAGTTTGCCCTAGAGAGGAAGTGCTGTGGAGAGTAACGCTGAACAGGATAAATTTTCCCTATCTCCCATCCTTTCTGAATTGAGACTTCTGGAAAATAAGAAATCCTGAAATTATACGAATTTATTTGCAATTCTCTTCAAACTTTCGTTATAATTAAACCAGTCAATTTGTATTTTTCTCATCTGTCTAATGTCTAAAATTACCTACAAATCCTCTGGCGTTGATATTGAGAAAGCTAGAGTTTTAGTTGATAAAATTAAGCCTTTTATTAAAACTACACATACCAAAGAGGTTTTAGCTGATATTGGCAGTTTTAGTGGTTTGTTTAATGCACGGTTCTTTAAAAAATATAAAAATCCCGTCCTGGTTTCTTCTACTGATGGCGTGGGGACAAAACTAAAGATTGCTTTTTTAGTGGATAAGCACGATACAGTGGGGATAGATTTGGTGGCGATGAATGTAAATGATGTTTTATGTTTAGGGGCTAAACCCTTATTTTTCTTGGATTATTTAGCCTGTGGTAAATTGGAAAAAGAAAAATATATTCAGATTATCAAGGGAATAGTTAAGGGATGTAAAGAGGCAGGCTGTTCTCTGATTGCCGGGGAGACTGCCGAGATGCCAGGGATGTATAAGAAAGGGGAATACGATTTAGCCGGTTTCTGTGTGGGAGTAGTAGAAAAGGATAAAATTATTGATGGAAGAAATATAAAGATTGGAGATAGAGTAATTGGCCTTGCTTCCTCCGGGCTTCATGCCAATGGTTTTTCTTTGGTGCGCAAAATTTTTTCTTTAGCCGAACAGAAAAAAATGGCTCAAGAGTTACTGCGTCCCACCCGTATTTATGTTAAACCCATCATTTCCCTACTTGCTACTTGCTACTCGTTACTCGTTAAGGGCATTGCCCATATCACGGGTGGTGCATTCTCTGAAAAAATTCCACGCATCATTCCGGAAGGAAAAGCGATTTTGCTCAAAAAAAATTCCTGGCCTATTCCCAGAATTTTTAAAATAATCCAGGAAAAAGGTAATGTTGAAGAGAAGGAAATGTACAAGGTATTTAATATGGGAATGGGAATGGTTTTAGTTGTAGAAAATGGCAAAGAGAATTTCGTAATTGAAAAATTGGAAAATTCAGGAATAAAGTCCTGGGTAATCGGAGAAGTTGTTAAAGGAAGTAGAGAAGTAATTATAAATTAATGCAAAGATGAAGATACTTGTTGTTGGTTCAGGTGGCAGGGAGCATGCTCTGGTATGGAAAATAGCCCAATCAAAACTGGTGGATAAGATTTTTTGTGCTCCTGGAAACGGGGGGATTTCCCGAGAGGCAGAATGTATTGAGATAAAGGCGGAGGATATAGAAAGGCTGGTGGAGTTTGCCCGCAAAGAAAATATAGATTTGACTGTAGTTGGCCCAGAGGCTCCCTTAGCTAAGGGGATTGTTGATGAGTTTAGAAAATATGGACTGAGGATTTTTGGCCCTACGGAATTAGCAGCCCGCTTGGAATCAAGTAAAGTTTTTGCTAAGGAAATAATGCAGAAATATAATATTCCTACTGCAGGTTTTAAAATTTTTGACCATCCTGAAGAGGCTCAATATTATATAGAAGAGAAAGGGGTTCCCTGTGTAGTAAAAGCCGATGGACTTGCCCAGGGGAAGGGAGTGGTTGTGGCCAAGACCTTAGAGGAAGCTTTTCAGGCGGTGAGGATGATAATGAGAGAAAGAATTTTTGGAGATGCGGGGAAAAGGATAGTAATTGAGGACTATCTGGAAGGAGAGGAGGCATCCATTATTGTGATTACGGATTCCAGAGAATTCATTACTTTCCCTCCCAGTCAGGACCACAAACGGGTGTTTGATGAGGACAAAGGTCCCAATACCGGAGGGATGGGAGCCTATTCTCCAGTTCCGGTGGTTACAGAAAATTTGCTTGCCGAGATTGAACGCGAAATAATTTTACGCATAATTAATGGCTTGGCTAAAGAAGGGATAGATTATCGGGGTGCTTTGTATGCGGGGATTATGCTTACCTCGGAGGGTCCAAAGGTATTAGAATTTAATGTGCGCTTTGGTGACCCGGAGACGCAAGCGCTTTTACCCCGGCTTAATTCTGATTTGGTGGAGGTGATTTTAGCCACTTTGGAGAATAAACTTAGTAAATTTAAAAAATTTACTCCCCTCAATTGGAAATCCCAGGCCTGTGTCTGCGTGGTCTGTGCCTCAGAGGGTTATCCTGGCGGATATGAGAAAGGGAAGGTTATCTCGGGTTTAGAAGAAGCGGAGGAAATGAAAGATATAGTGGTTTTTCATGCCGGGACGAAGAGAGAAAAAGAAAAAACAAACACCGGACAACAGATTTACAGATTTGTTACCGATGGTGGAAGGGTTTTGGGGGTAACCGGTTTGGGGAACACAATAAAAGAGGCAATTATAAATACCTATCAAGCAGTAGAAAAAATTCATTTTGAGGGAATGCATTACCGGAAGGATATCGGGAAAAAGAATTTAAGAAATCAAAGTTATAAATTGGAGGAGAGGAGATGAAGAAATCCGCTTGTGCCCTGGTGAGTGTGGTAATGGGAAGCGATTCTGACTTGGAGATTGTTGAGAGTGCCTTAGAAATTCTCAAAGCTTTCAAAATCCCCTATGAGGTGCGGATTATTTCTGCCCATCGCACGCCTGAGGAAGCAATAGATTTTGCTAAAACCGCTAAGGATAGGGGAATAAAGGTAATTATTGCCGCCGCCGGAGGAGCTGCCCATCTACCGGGAGTAATTGCTTCCCATACAGAATTACCAGTGATTGGGATTCCTGTTGAGACCGAAGCCTTAAAGGGGATAGATTCCCTTTTATCCATTGTCCAGATGCCGGCAGGAATTCCGGTAGGAACAATGGCTTTGGGTAAAGCAGGAGCAAAAAATTCTGCCCTTTATGCCTTAAGAATTTTAGCCTTGGGAGATAAAAAATTAAATCCTTTGATTATAAAATATAAAAAGAAGATGAGAAAAAAAGTAAAGGATAGAGATAGAGAGGTTAGAAAGAGATATAGTTTTTATCCTCAGGGATAATATGATTAAGAATATTCTTTTTGTCTGCACCGGGAATAGCTGTCGTTCAGTGATGGCTCAGGAGTTATTGAAAAAAATGCTTAAGGATAAAGCAAATAATTTTGTGATAAGATCTGCAGGAACCTCGGCTTTGGAAGGGATGAGTCCTACTACCGAGGCACAGAAAGCGATGTGGAAAGAAGGTGTGGATATCTCTGCTCATCGTTCTGTGCGTTTAACCAGAGAGATGATAGAAGAAGCGGATTTGATTCTGGCGATGGAGGAAGCACACCGGAATATAATTTTAAGCCTTCATCCTGAGGCAGAAAAGAAGACCTATCTGCTTAAAAGTTTTATGAAAGACAGCCTTAAAAACAGTCCTCTGGAAATCCCCGACCCTATTGGTAAACCTCCGGAGGTTTATGAAGAGGTTCTCTTTGTCTTTAAAGAAAGTTTACAGGGTTTGATAAAGAAATTTAAATTGGATAAATGATAAAGATTGCTTTAGGTTCAGACCATGCGGGGTTTAAACTGAAGGAAGCATTAAAAAATTTTTTATTAGGAAAAGGATACCGCGTAAAAGATTTTGGCACTTTTAGCCAAGAGCGCTGTGACTATCCGGATTTCGGCTATAAGGTAGCCAAGGCAGTGGCCTCGGGGAAATTTGAAAGAGGTATTTTAATCTGTGCCACAGGGATTGGGCAGAGTATCGTGGCTAACCGTTTTCCGGGAGTGCGTGCGGCCTTGTGTTATAATCTTAAATCTGCTAAATTAAGTAGAGAACATAACGATGCAAATGTAATTACCTTGGGAGCACGTTTTATGAATGAAGAGAAGGCTAAGAGAGCAATCCTTTTATGGCTGAATACGGAGTTTCAGGGAGGAAGACATCTGCGAAGGATAAAGAAGATTGAGAAGATGGAAAAGAAAATTTTAAGGAGGGAAGAGTGAAGGGATTGAAAAAAATTGACCCGGAAGTTTTTCATCTTATTCAAAAGGAAATTAAAAGGGAGAGTGAAACCTTAGAACTCATTGCCTCCGAGAATTTTGTTTCTCCGGCAGTTTTGGAGGCTCAAGGTTCAGTTTTGACCAACAAATATGCCGAAGGATATCCCCGAAGACGCTGGTATGGGGGTTGCCAATATGTAGATGCGATAGAATTTTTGGCTATAGAGAGGGCAAAAAAATTATTTAAAGCCGAACATGCCAATGTCCAGCCTCATTCCGGAACCCAGGCAAATATGGCGGTTTATTTTGCTTTGCTTGAACCCGGGGAAACTGTGCTGGCTATGGACCTTGCCTGCGGAGGTCATCTTTCTCATGGTCATCCCCATAGTTTTTCCGGAAGATTTTACCACATTGTTACTTATGGAGTAGATAGGAAGACAGAGTTGATTGATTACGACCAAATAGATTTTCTGGCAAAGAAATATCACCCGAAGATAATTCTTGCCGGAGCAAGTGCTTACTCACGCATAATTGATTTTAAGAAATTGAGAGAGATCTGTGATAAGGTAAAGGCGTATCTTTTCGTAGATATGGCGCACTTTGCCGGATTGGTAGCGGCCGGTCTTCATCCCAACCCCTGTGAATATGCGGAAATAGTGACTACTACTACTCATAAGACTTTAAGAGGTGCAAGGGGAGGAGTGATTCTCTGTCGTAAAGAGTTTTCCCGAAAGATTGATGCCCAGATATTTCCCGGTATTCAGGGAGGACCCCTCCTGCACATCATTGCTGCGAAGGCAGTTACTTTTAAAGAGGCAATGAGTAAAGAATTTGAGAAATATCAGCGGCAGGTAGTAAAAAATGCCCAAGCCTTAGCTTCCGCATTAGAAAAAAAAGGTTTGCGCATCGTTTCCGGAGGAACAGATACCCATCTTTTTTTAGTTGACCTCCTCAAGAGCAGGGGAATTACCGGGAAAGAAGCCTCAGAAATCTTAGAAAGGGCAGGGATTACAGTAAACAAAAATCTCATTCCCTTTGATAGTTTAAGTCCAGCCATAACCAGTGGGATCCGTTTGGGAACTCCAGCGGTTACTACCCGGGGAATGAAGGAGAAGGAGATGAAAGAGATTGCTGCTTTTATTGATGAACTGCTTAAGGCTACCATTGAAGAAGAGAGCATTAAAAAAATAAAATATGAAGTAAAGGATTTACTGAAGAAGTTTCCCCTATATTAATTTTTAAATTTTGGGCGATGAATAAAAAAATTAAAAGACCTTCCTGGGATGAGTATTTTATGGAGATAGCCAAACTCGTGGCTACGCGTTCCACCTGTTTAAGGAGACAGGTGGGGGCAGTGATTGTTAAAGACAGACACATCCTCTCTACAGGTTATAACGGGACTCCCAAGGGGATTACCCACTGTGAGATTGTAGGTTGTCTACGGGAAAAATTAAAAGTCCCTTCCGGAGAAAGGCACGAACTCTGTCGCGGGCTCCACGCTGAACAGAATGCTTTACTGCAGGCGGCGCTTTACGGAATCAGTCTCCGGGAGGCTACATTATATTGCACAAATCAACCCTGTATTATCTGTGCAAAGATGTTAATCAATGCCGGAATTAGAGAGATAGTTATTTTAGACGGTTATCCCGACCCCATGGCTGAAGAGATGCTTAAAGAAGCTAAGGTAAAGGTGAGAGGAATAAAGTAACAGTGAACTGTCCATACTGTAAACATAGCGAGACCAAAGTAATTGACTCTCGGATATCCCAGGAGGGTATGGCTATTCGTAGAAGGAGGGAATGTTTAAAATGTAAGCGGAGGTTTACTACTTATGAGAAAGTGGAGGAGATGCCTTTGATGGTGGTAAAGAAGGATGGAAGGAGAGAGCCCTTTGACCGCAATAAGCTCCTCAACGGGATAAGAAAGGCGGTAGAAAAAAGGCCTATAGAGACGGAGAAGATAGAGGAGATGTTGGATAAAATTGAAATGGATTTACAGAAAAATGCGGAGAATAACGAAGTAACCTCCCGGCAGATTGGAGAGTTGGTAATGAAATATCTCCGGAGTCTTGACCAGGTAGCCTATGTTCGTTTTGCTTCGGTTTATCGTGAATTCAAGGATGTGCATCAATTTATGTTGGAGTTGAGAGGCTTGCTTAATAAGAAGGGGAAGAGATAATGTATTTTAAACGCCTGGAGTTGTATGGTTTTAAATCTTTTGCAGAAAAGACAGTTTTAGAATTTGAACCCGGGATTACGGCCATCGTTGGGCCCAATGGTTGCGGAAAAAGTAACATTGCTGATGCGATAAAGTGGGTTTTAGGGGAGCAGAATCCCCGGGAATTAAGGGGAGCAAAGATGGAGGATGTGATTTTTAATGGAACCGGTCTTAAAGAAGCGGTAAACTTTGCTGAGGTTTCCTTAACCCTCTCCAATGAGGATAAAATCTTTCCTATTGAGTATGCCGAGATTACTGTTAGCCGAAGACTTTTCCGTTCCGGAGAATCTGAATATCTGCTTAATAAAGTTCCTGTGCGGCTTAAGGATATTCAGGAATTATTTTTGGGTACAGGGATAGGAACCAGTGCCTATTCTTTACTTGAACAGGGGAAGATTGATTTAATCCTTAGTTCGCGGGCAGAGGACAGACGTTTTGTTTTTGAAGAAGCAGCAGGAATCACAAAATTCAAATCTCAGAAGAAAGAGGCTCTGCGGAAATTGGAAGATACAGAAAATAACTTAATCAGGGTTAATGATATAATCAACGAAGTAAACAGACAGCTCTCTTCGCTTGAGCGCCAAGCAAAAAAAGCACAGCGCTATCAGGAAGTATTCAATGTCCTTAAAGAAAAAGAATTGAGATACAACAAATATCTTCTGCTACAGTGGGAAGAGAAATCCGCTAATTTATTACGAGAAAGGGAAGCGCTACAGAAGGAGGAAGATAAACTTCAGGAAATAATTCGTACAGGGGAAGAAGAGATAAGAAGGAAAAGATACGCATTGGGAAAATTGGAGGAGGAAATTTCTTTAGTGGAGGTGAATATAAACAATACCGAGGCAGCATTGGGGAAAAATAACTCAAAGATTAATCTTGATGCTGAACGGATAAAAGAACTTGAAGGGAGAAATTTGACTTTGGAAAAGGAGAGCAAGATTTTAAGAGAAAAGATAGATAAAGACAGTGGCAGCCTTAAGGAATTAAGAAATCAATTTGAGGAATTTTGCAAAACGGAAGAGGAGAAGAGGGCGTGGCTTAAGCATAAACAGGGGCTCTTAGAGAAAATTAATCAGGAAATAAAAGAAAGTGAAGATTTGCTTGGTGGTTTTCGCCTTCAACTTATAGAGGTAAACCAGGCAATGGCAGGATTAAGAAATGACTTGACCAAATTAAAAACCGAGAATCATTCTTACCAGGCTCGCCTGAGAAGACTGGAATTGGAGAAGGCAAAAACAGAGGAGGAGAAAAGGAAATTAGATGTTTCCTTTACTGAGAAACAGAAAAGTATGGAGGAGAAAGAAAATGAGTTGAATAAGAAACATAAACACCTTGAGGAGTTAAGTGGAGAGATAGAGAGGTTAAGTAAGGAACTGGAGGGTTTAAACGATCTTTTTCAAAAGAAGGAGGTTGAATACAGGGCACTTATTTCACGCATAGAAATTCTTGAAGAGATGAAAAAACGCTATGAAGG
>JAMWCM010000033.1 GCA_023818355.1 Candidatus Omnitrophota bacterium | reverse complement strand
TTCCCCAACGATTATGAAGAGGAGTTAAAAGCGATAAAACTTTATTGCGAGACAAAAAAAGTTAAAGCAGTTATTTCTGAAGTAGTAACCCGTGGAGGTGAGGGAGGGATAGAATTGGCAGAAGTGGCTTTGAGGACAATACAAGAAAATCCTACATGTTTTAAACCGTTATATAGTTTAGAATTGCCCTTAAAGAAAAAAATAGAGATAATTGCTACGGAACTGTATGGAGCAAAAAATGTGGAATATTCTCGGGAAGCAGAGGCAGAGTTGAAGCACCTTCAGGAATTGGGTTTTGGTAATCTACCCGTTAATATGGCAAAGACCCAGTATTCTTTTACCCATGACCCTAAAATTAAAGGTGCACCTACAGGTTGGACATTGAAGGTGAGAGAAGTAAGGATTTATGCCGGGGCGGGTTTTGTTATTCCTCTTACCGGAGAGATGATGCTTATGCCCGGACTCCCCAAACATCCCCTGGCGGAGAAAATTGATATTAAGGATAATGGGGAAATAATAGGACTATCTTAGAAATGCATTTTGATTCTTGAATTTTACAATGTACATCAATCAATCCCTTAAGAAATACCTTGATGATTTGGCAGATAAAAAGCCTACCCCGGGTGGAGGCTCAGCGGCAGCTCTAACCTCCGCATTAGGCACTGCCCTTATAAGTATGGTCTGTAATTTTACCATTGGTAAACAAAAATTTCGTGATAAAGAAGAGGAGATAAATAAAATCCTTGCGGAGAACGAAACTCTGCGCCAGCGCTTTATGGAACTCGTTGATTTGGATATTTCTGCCTATGAAAAGGTTACCCAGATGCGAAAATTATTTAAGGAAAATAAAGAGATATATGAAAAAAAAATGCAAGAGGCAATCCGGGAAGCGGTGATGACTCCCTTAGAGGTCTGTCAATTATCTATTCAGGCATTAAAAATCTGTAAAAATTTAATTGATAAAATAAATATAAATTTAATAAGCGACCTTTCGGTTTCTACAAACTTACTTCAGGCAGGATACCAATCCGCTCTCTTAAATATAGAAATAAATTTACCTTTCTTAAAGGACAGGGATTTTATCCTTGAGGTTCGTCGGATTCTTGAGCCCCTCACTAAAGAAAGTCAAATTCTGCCGAATTTGATTCTTGCGGGTATTAAGGAAGAGATAAATAAAATAACCCCGGGAAAATGAAGGCAAAATTACTTTCAGGGAAATTGTTAGCAGACAGGATTAAAGAAGATTTAAAAGATGAGATAAAAACATTGGGCTTTCCTCTGACCATTGCTGCCATAGAAGTGGGAGACAATCCCGCATCCGGGCTTTATCTAAAAGCCCAGAGAAAGACTGCTGAAGAATTGGGCATAAATTATCGTTTATTTAAATTAGAAACCAAAATTTCAGTTGAAGAATTACTTAAATTAATCGGTGATTTAAATCAAAATAATTCTATTCAAGGTATAATTATCCAGGCACCTTTACCCCCGCATATTGAACGCTATAAAATCATCGCTGCAGTTAATGTTTTAAAAGATATAGAGGGGATGCATCCGGAGAACTTAGGATACCTTCTGTTGGGAAAACCGCGTTTTATCCCTTGTACTGCGGAGGCGGTTTTTTCATTGGTTAAATCTACAGAGATAAATCTATACGGAAAAGAAGTGGTAATTGTTGGTCATAGTGAAATTGTCGGGAAGCCTTTGAGTTTGCTTTTTCTGAATGAGTTTTCTACGGTAACCGTGTGTCACATCGGCACATCTTCGGCAGGACATTTAGAAGTACATGTGAAAATGGCGGAGATTTTGGTAGTGGCGGTAGGTAAGGCGGGCTTAATTAAAGGGGATTGGGTAAAGGAAGATTCAGTTGTAATTGATGTGGGAATAAATAAGATAGAAGATAAAATTGTTGGCGATGTAGAATTTGAAAAAGCATCCGAGAGAGCAAGTTTTATTACTCCGGTTCCCGGAGGTGTGGGTCCGCTGACAACGGCAATGCTTATGCGTAATCTGGTAAGGGCGGCAAAAATACAAAAATCGGTTAGTCAATGAACCTTAGAGAAAAAGTTGAGAGTGGTAAATTTATTGTCACCAGCGAAATTGGACCACCTAAGGGGATAGAAATAAAGGGAATCTTAGAGGATATAGAACCGCTTAGAAATAAAATAGATGCATTCAATGTTACGGATTTACAGTCTTCCGTGATGCGGTTGGGTTCTCTGGCAATGTGTATCATCCTGAAACAGAAAGGCTTTGAACCGATATTTCAAATTACCTGTAGGGATAGGAATCGGTTGGCTCTCCAATCCGACCTTTTAAATGCTGCTTTATTTGGGATAGAGAATGTTCTGGCTTTAACCGGTGACCATCCCCGGTTAGGAGACCATCCCCAGGCAAAACCAGTTTTTGACCTAGATTCAGTGCAGTTATTGGAAGTGATAAAAAATCTTAACGAAGGTAAAGATATGGTCGGCAATTCTCTTCAAGGTAAACCCAATTTTTTCCCGGGAGCAGTAGTAAATCCTGGGGCGGAGCCAATTGAGCCGGAAATAATCAAGATGGAGAAAAAGATTAAAGCCGGAGCGAAGTTCTTTCAGACCCAGGCAGTATACGATGTAGAAATTTTTGCCAAATTTATAGAAAGGGTGAGATATTTTAAAGTCCCTATCTTTGCAGGGATTGTACTTCTCAAATCCGCGGGGATGGCGCGTTATATGAATGAGAATGTCGCCGGGGTAAGTGTCCCCCAAAATATAATTGAAGAGATGACAAAAACTAAGGATAAGGCTGCTACTTCCGTAGATATTGCCGCAAGAATCATTACCGCGGTAAAACCTCTCTGTCAGGGTATACACATTATGCCTATCGGCTGGGATAAAGTTGTTCCTCTGGTTCTGGAAAAAGGGGGTCTGATTTAAAGATGGTAAAAATTTTTTGTGATATAAAGAAATGTCTGGGATGCAGAACCTGTGAGCTCGCCTGCGCCATTGAACACACCCAGGCAAAGGAACTCTTTAAGGCACTTCAGGAAGAGAATCTTCCCCAGGCACGTATTGAAAATGAAAAAATAATGATTAATAACTTTTCTTTTTCCCTTACCTGTCAACACTGTGAGGATGCTCCCTGCGTGAATGCCTGTATCTCGGGAGCAATGTTTAAAGATGAAAAAACCGGAGAAACAAAATGTGACACAGATAAATGTGTGGGATGCTGGATGTGTATTATGGTTTGTCCTTTCGGGATAATCAAACAGGGTAAGAAAAATGCAGTAAAATGCGATTTATGTCCCGAGAGGGAAGATTTTGCCTGTGTGGCTTCCTGTCCTACAAAGGCACTCTTTGGCGGAACCAGAGAAGAATTTCAAAATAAACTCAATAACTCAACAACTCAATAACTATGAACTATTGTATCATTGGTGCCAGTGCTGCCGGAATTAATGCTATAGAATCTATCCGTGCATACGATAAAAAGTCAAATATTGCACTTATTTCCGATGAGGATTTTTCACCCTATTCCCGTTGTTTACTCTCTTATCTATTAGCAGGTTCTCTAACTAAAGAACATCTCCATTTTAAGCCTAAGGATTTCTTAGAAAAAAATAGGGTGAATTTCCAAAGAGGGGTGAAAGCGGAGAGAATCTTGTATAAAGAAAGAAAGGTTTTACTTTCAGATAAATCGCAAATTCCCTTTGATAAGCTTCTTTTAGCTACAGGAGCCCGTCCCAAAATTCCCAGAATTCCCGGTATAGAAAAAAGGGGTGTTTATCCTTTGCGCACTTTATCCGATGCACAGAAAATTGAAGGATGTATAAAAGCTGGTTTGGAAACTGCGGTTGTTTTAGGAGGAGGATTAATCGGGATGCGTTCTGCTTATGCCCTGGCAAAGCGCGGAGTTAAGGTGAAGGTGGTGGTTAAATCTCCCCATATTCTTTCACAGGCTATTGACCAGCCTTCAGCCGAGATAGTGCAGGGGTATCTTGAAAAAAGAGGAATTGAGGTATTAACTAAAACCGATGTAATAGAGATCTCTGGGCAAGAAAGGGTTGAAGAAGTAACCTTAGACAATGGAAAAAGGATTAAAGCAGGACTAGTGATTATAGGTAAAGGAGTAGTTCCTAACTCAGAATTGGCAGAGGAGGTGGGAATAAAAATACGGGAAGGAATTCTTATAGAAAAAAATCTGGAAACCTCTCTTAAGGATATTTTTGCAGCAGGAGATGTGGTGGAGAGTTTTGATTTAACCAGTGGAGAAACTTCTCTTAATCCACTCTGGCCAGTAGCAGTAGAACAGGGGAAATTAGCAGGATTGAGTATGGTAAATAAATCCGTGGAATATCAGGGGACAGTCCCCATGAATTCCCTTACTCTATTTAACCTTTCCCTTATTACCATTGGTTTAGTTAATCCCTTTAAAGAGAACTATTCGGTTATGGTTTATGCGGATAAGAAAAAATATCTTTACCGTAAATTTATTTTTTACCGTAATCGTCTGGTGGGAACAATTCTTCTCGGAGAGATAGAAAAGGCAGGTATATTTTCTCTGCTTATCAGAAAAATGGTGGATGTTTCCTCTTTAAAGGAGATTTTTATAGAGAAAGAATTTAATTATGCTAAAATTATTCCCTTTATCTTAGACAATCCAGAAATTTTTAAGGAAAAGGAATTTAACGATACGCTTCTTAGTCTACAAAAAGAATTTGTTTCTTGAATTAAGGAGGTGGCAATGTCCAAAATTATTGCTACCGCGGCTATTCGGGGAGCCTATAAATATGTAAAAGAAGCAGAGGAAAGACTTGAGAAAATTTTGCTTACCAAAGGAAAAGATGCAAAGATAAGTTTTCCCAATACTGCTTACTATCTTCCCCTCATCTATGCCCTTTTGGGAATTAAAATCAATACCCTGGAAGATGCCGTAATGGCTTTAAAGGAGGCTAAGGCTCTACTTCCTCCTTTACCTACGGAAAATCTCTGGCTACCTTATTTAGGGAACACTTTAGATGCCGGGATCGCCACTTTAATTGCCGAAGAAATTATTGAGGCTCTGAAGTATCTGGAAGGGGAAAATCCTCAAGATGGAATCTGGTTGGGGTTCACCGATGATGCCATTCTGAGAACTCAGGGAATAAAACTTGTAGATGGAAGAATGCCTGGTTTTGCGGCGATTGTTGGTGCTTGCCCGAGTAACGCTGAGGCAGTAAAACTTGCCCGTGAATTACAGGAGCGCAATATCTTAGTATTTCTTGCTTCTTCTTGTCAGGGAGTCTCTATGGCTGAACAGTTAGCGGAGGAGGGGATAGAAATGAACTGGGATACTTTCTTGGTCCCTTATGGAAAGGATACCTCAGCAGTTGTGCATGCTTTAAATTTTGCTGCACGCGCCGCCATGACTTTTGGTGGAATTGTTCCCAAGGGATTAGAGGAAGCAAGACAGATTCTTCTTTACAATAAAAACCGAGTCCATGCCTTTGTATTAGCCTTAGGTGAAGATGAAGGAGTTCCCCCAGAGCAGGTGATTTCAGATGAAAAATATGCTACTGCAGCAGGAGCAATAAACTTTGGTTTCCCCGTAATTTCCAATGTTAATCTTCCCCAGATTCTTCCTACGGGAATCTGCACTTATGAACATGTAGTCTCCAATGTTCCCTTAGAAAAGATTGTGGATAAGGCGATTGAAGTGCGGGGATTAAAGATTAAATTTTCTAAGCTACCCATCCCTGTAGCTTACGGAGCAGGGTTTGAAGGGGAGCGGGTGAGAAGAAATCAAATGCATGTTCAGTTTGGTGGGAAATATCAACCCGCTTTTGAACTTTTGGTTACCCGTGAGATGGAAGAGGTAGAAAATGAAAAAGTGACTCTCTATGGTCCAGACATAGACAAGGAAGAAGCCATGGATGAGCAGAAAACCATGCCTCTGGGTTTTTTTGTGGAAGTGGCAGGAAGAAAGATGCATAAAGACTTTGAACCGGTCTTAGAGCGTCATATCCATCATTTTCTTTCCTGTGCTAACGGGGTGATGCATACTGGACAGCGTGATAATATCTGGACGCGGATAAGTAAAGAGGCTTTTGCAAAAGGACTGCGCCTGGAACACTTAGGAAAGATTGTGGCCATAAAATTGAAGGAGGAGTTTCCCGCAATTGTGGATAAGGTGCAAGTAAGTATTTATACCGCTATAGAAAAGGTTAAAGAACTTTTACCTCAGGCACAGAAGATTTATAAAGAAAGGGATGAACGGGTGGCAGGGATGAGCGATGAGGAAGTGGATACATTTTTCAGTTGTGTTCTCTGCCAGTCCTATGCCCCCAACCATGTCTGTGTAATCTCTCCGGAGCGTCTTGGTCTCTGTGGAGCCTATACCTGGCTGGATTGCCGGGCTGCTTATGAAATCAATCCTCGGGGAGCAAATCAACCCATAAAGAAAGGAAGAGGAATAGATGAGTTAAGGGGCGAATGGGAAGGGATAAATAAATTCGTTTACGAGACATCCAAACATACGATAGAAAGATTTCATCACTATTCCATTATGTCCTTCCCTGAATCCAGTTGTGGCTGTTTTGAATGTATTGTGGCGGTAATTCCTGAGGCAAAGGGAGTGATGATTGTCAACCGTGAATTTTCTGGAGATACTCCCTTAGGGATGAGTTTTTCTGCCTTAGCCGGTTCTGTAGGTGGAGGAAATCAGGTCCCCGGTTTTTTGGGTATCGGTAAACTTTTTATCTCCTCCAGAAAATTCCTCAAGGCAGATGGGGGAATAAAAAGAATTGTCTGGATGCCTAAGGAGTTAAAAGAGGAGATTCGGGAAAGGTTTGAGAAAAGGGCAAAGGAGGAGGGGGTTCCGGATTTATTGGAAAAAATTGCTGATGAAACAGTGGTAAAAAATATAGAAGAACTTATCAGTTACTTAGAAAAAGTAAAACACCCGGTTTGGGAAATGCCATCTATAATCTAATATAATGGTAGCAGGGATTTTCTTAATTTTAGTCGGAATTATAATTATTCTCTATCCAAAGCTTTTAGTATGGATAATTGCTTCCCTGTTTATATTGCTGGGAATATTTATTTTTTTCTTCAGCATAAGCTTGCGTAACCTTAATTCAAGAGGAAGTTTATTTCGTTTATTTTTTAAATGGTAATTAACAAGGAGAAGAGATGAGAACGATTAATGTGGGGTTAATTGGCTTGGGAACCGTTGGGCAGGGAGTAGCTGAGACTCTCTTGGAGAAAAAAAATTATTTGATTAAGAGATTGGGGTTTGAAATCAAACTAAAAATGGTCTGTGATATAGATTTAAGAAAGGCAAAAAGATTTTCTTTCCCTTCTTCTATGGTTACCCGTAATGCATTTGATATCCTCAATGACCAAGAAATAGAAATTGTCGTAGAATTGATTGGAGGAATCCACCCGGCAAAGGAATATATTCTTACCGCTTTAAAAAATAATAAATATGTGGTTACCGCCAATAAAGCTCTTTTGGCCGAGGAAGGAAAGGAGATTTTCTCCTTGGTTCAGAAAAAGGGTTTGGGTTTAGGATTTGAAGCAAGTGTTGGCGGAGGAATTCCTATAATCAAGGCAATTCGGGAAAGTCTCATTGGTAACCGCATTGTTTCTATCTTAGGAATCCTCAATGGCACATCAAATTTCATCTTAACCGAGATGTATGAGAAAGGATGCGATTTCCGCTATGCTTTAAAAATTGCTCAGGAAAAAGGCTATGCGGAAAAAAATCCTTATCTGGATATAGAGGGGATTGATTCTGCTCACAAATTATTAATCCTTACATTCTTAGGATTTGGATACCGCACAGAGATAAAACGGATCTATGTAGAAGGGATCTCCGGTATCTCCCATTATGATATTCTCTATGCCAAAGAGTTAGGTTATGTGATAAAACTCCTTGCTGTGGCTAAATTAGAAGGTTACCGTCTGGAAATAAGAGTAAATCCCACACTACTTCCTGAAAGGCACTTACTTGCTTCCGTAAGAGGAATTCACAATGCGGTATACATTAACGGTGATATGGTGGGGGAGGCAATATTTTACGGAGAGGGGGCAGGACAGATGCCCGCAGCCAGTTCGGTGGTAAGTGATATTGTAGACCTCTCCCGAATGATTATTGCGGGCAGTAATTATACTCTGCCCAATCTTCTTTACAACCGGAGGATAAAAGGTTTACTTCCCATCAAGGATGTGGAATCGCGTTATTATATGCGTTTTATGGCGATTGATAAACCGGGTGTCTTGGCAAAAATTTCTGGAATTCTGGGAAGGAAAAAGATTAGTATTGCCTCCGTAAGTCAAAAGGAGAGAAGAAGAGCGAAAGTGGTACCGGTAGTACTCATTACGCATGAGGCGAAGGAAAGAGACCTACGCAGTGCCTTGGAAATGATTGAGAAACTTGATGTAGTAAAGGATAAGCCTGTAGCCATAAGAATTGAAGAACTAACTATTTGATTTTTACATTAAACCTCTATTTGGGTAATAGCCCTATGGGATGGCCAGGAATAATAGAATATTATCGTAGATTTTTACCCGTATCCCACAAAACTCCCATCATTACTTTAAAAGAAGGTAATACCCCTTTGATTTTATCCCGGCATATAGGGAAATTACTGGGCAAAAAATTTCAGGTATATTTTAAATACGAGGGACTTAATCCCACCGGCTCTTTTAAAGATCGGGGAATGACGGTTGCGGTTTCCAAGGCTTGTGAAGAAAGAGCGGAGGCAATTATCTGTGCCTCTACGGGGAATACCTCGGCTTCTGCGGCCTGTTATGCTGCCCGGGCGGGAATTAAATGCTTTGTTCTTGTTCCCCGGGGCTATATCGCCTTGGGTAAACTTGCTCAAGCATTAGTTCACGGAGCAAGAGTCTTAGAAATAGAGGGTAACTTTGACCTCTGTCTAAAAATGGTATGTGAAATCACTAAGAAATATCCCATAACTTTGGTAAATTCTCTCAATCCCTATCGGATAGAAGGACAGAAGACAGCCAGTTTTGAAATCTGTGATGCCTTAGGCGAAGCTCCTGATTTTCAGATTATGCCCGTAGGAAATGCCGGTAACATCACTGCCTACTGGAAAGGATACAAAGAGTATTATTTGCACCAAAAGATTAAGCATCTTCCCCGCATGATTGGTTTTCAGGCGGAGGGCGCTGCTCCCATTGTAAAAAAAAGAATCATTGCCCATCCACGAACAATTGCTACCGCTATCCGTATCGGGAATCCTGCAAGTTGGAAGAAAGCAGAAGAGGCCAGGGATGAATCTGAAGGACTTATTGATATGGTTTCTGACCAGGAGATTATTGAGGCTTATAAACTCCTTGCTCAATATGAAGGGATTTTTGTTGAACCAGCTTCAGCGGCTTCTCTGGCGGGATTATTGAAATTAGTAAGAAAGGGATATTTTAAAACCCGAAGGCTGAATAACTCCGTGACCAAAATTGTCTGTATCCTGACCGGCCACGGGCTTAAAGATCCAGATTTAGTAATCAAGACAATCAGTAAACCGAAAAGAATTTCTGCAAATTTCAGAAAGATAGTAAATGCATTAGGCTATTGACATCCTCTATTCTTATATGCTAAACTAAAACAAAATTATAACCCCTATTAATCAAAGGAGCAGAAGATGGAAGCATACTGCGTAAAATGCAAGGCAAAGAAAGAGATGAAGGATGCTCAAAAGGTAACCCTGAAAAACGGGCGTAATGCTCTAAAGGGAAAATGCCCTGATTGCGGGACTTCCCTTTTTAGAATTCAGAAATAGCAATCTTTATAATCCGGAGGAAAGTAAGCAATAGACTCATACGAAAAAGCTATATTTATCGCCAAGGTATGCGCCGATAAAAGAGCAGGAGAGATAAAGGTCCTGGATATTCGCAAGCTATCTACACTGGCAGATTTTTTTGTCATCTGTTCGGGCTCTTCCACAAAAAGAACAGAGACGATTAGAGAAGCAGTTGAGGAAGAACTGTATAAAAGAGGATGCAGACCCTGGCATAGAGAGGGTTTATTTTCTGCTACCTGGATTTTACTTGACTATGGGGATGTAATTGTTCATATCTTTTATGAGCCAATCCGAAAATTCTATGCTTTAGACCGTCTCTGGGGAGAAGCCCCGGTGATAGAATTCTGAGTTTAGTAGGTAATTTTATGGATATTTTATATACAGAGATAAAATCCTGTTTAGAAAATTCCTTAAAATCCTGTTTTCCCTCATTGGTAAATATTCCTCTGGAGATAGAATTATTGCTCTGTCGGGAATTATCTCACGGTGACCTTTACTCCAATATTATTTTTAAGTTAATTCCTCATTTAAAAAAATCATTTCCGGAGATAGAAGGGGTATTTTTACCCAAATTAAGAAAAGAGATAGAAGAAAATGTTAATCTAAGAAAATGGATAAAGAAAATTGATTTTAAATCCCCAGGGTTTATTAATTTTTTCCTCTCTGAAGAGTATCTCTGTAAGAGCGTAGGGGATTGTCTGAGGGAAAAAGAGAAATTTGGAAGTAGCAATCTCGGGGAGGGAAAAACCGTGCTCATTGAGTTTGTCAGTGCCAATCCCACTGGCCCTTTAAATATTGCTCATGGAAGACAGGCAGCCATTGGGGAAGCGCTGGCAAATATTCTTAATTTTCTGGGATACAAAGTAGAGAAAGAGTATTATATAAATGATGAAGGGGTTCAGATGGAAAATTTAGCAAAATCTATCTGGGTAAGGTATAGGCAAATTCTTGGTGAGGATAAAGAATTTCCAGATAATGGGTATAAGGGAGAATATATAATTGATATTGCTCGGAAAATCCCCTTGCAAAAAGAAAGATTTTCTGAATGGGACAAAAAAACATACAAATTCTTTAGCCAATTTGGTTGCCAGGAAATTTTGAAAATGATAAAAGAGGATTTAGAAAGATTGGGGGTTAAGTTTGACCATTGGCGAGAACAATCTTCACTTATAAATTCAGGAAAGGTAAGAGAAGCAATTGATTTTTTAAAGAGGAGGGGTTTTATTTATGAAAAAGAAGGAGCACTCTGGTTTAAATCAACTGCCTTTGGAGATGATAAGGACAGGGTGGTCGTTAAGTCAGAAGGAGAATTTACTTATATTGCCTCGGATATTGCCTATCATAAAGATAAATATGAACGGGGATTTGACATTTTGATTAACCTCTGGGGACCGGACCATCATGGCTATATTCCGCGCCTCTATTCGGCAATAAAAGCCCTGGGCTACGATGAAAAGAGATTAAAAATTCTCATTGTGCAGTTGGCGACACTTTATCGCGATGGTAAATTGGTTCCCCTGTCTACACGGGCAGGTAATTTTATTGCCTTAGAAGAGGTAGTTAAAGAGATAGGTAAAGATGTAACCAGATTCTTCTTTCTAAATCGCCGTCGGGATAGCCATCTTGATTTTGATATCGCCCTGGCAAAGAGAGAATCTGCAGAGAATCCTGTTTATTACCTTCAGTATGCTTATGCCCGGATTAACAGTTTAAAAAAATACGCTATGGGAAAAGGAATCAACCTTGAGGAGTTCATAGAAAAGCAAACCCATTCAACATTTTTAATCTCCCATCTTGGGGAAGGAGAATTTAAAATCATTCGTATTCTACAGCAATTTCCTTATATCCTTATAGAA
>JAMWCM010000032.1 GCA_023818355.1 Candidatus Omnitrophota bacterium | reverse complement strand
ATCCATTGCAGTATTTCCTCCACCAATGACCACAATTTTTTTCCCCACATTTATGGGAGTATGGTAATCCGGAAATTTATAAGCAAATAAAAGATTGACGCGGGTTAAAAACTCATTCGCGGAATAGATATTGCCGAGATTTTCTCCCTTTATATTCAAAAGGGAAGGGATTCCTGCTCCCAGTCCTAAGAATATTGCTTTATAGCCCTCTTTGAAGATTTCTTCAATGGTTTTTGTTTTTCCAATAAGTGTATTGGTAATTATCTCTACACCCAATTCCTTAAGATAATTGATTTCTCTATCCAGAATCTCTTGCGGTAAGCGAAAAGTAGGAATACCGTAACGCAAAACCCCTCCCGGTTTATGCAAACTTTCATAAATGGTCACTTTTACCCCCACCCGCGCAAGTTCTCCGGCACAACATAAACCCGCAGGTCCTGAACCCACTACCGCTACTTTAACATCAGCAAATTTTGAATTTTGAATTTTGAATTTTGAATTTAAATTCTCCATTCCCCAATCTCCGGCAAATCTTTCTAAGAAATGGATATTTATCGCCTCTGGGGAGGCAAAAGGTAAACCTTTCTTGGTCAGAACACAGGCTTTTCTACACTGGTATTCGGCAGGACAAACTCTCCCACAGATAGAGGGGAAGTTATTCTTTTCTCTAATTGTATAATAAGCACCTTGATAATCTTTTTTAGAAATCTGGTAAATAAATTTTTTTATATCTATCCCTACAGGACATCCCGAAATACAGAGGGGATTTTTGCATTGCAGACATCTCTCGGCTTCAAGGAGGGCCTCCGCTTCAGAATAGCCTAAGACCACTTCCTTAAAACTACCAACCCTTTCTTCAACAGGAATTTCTTTTACTTTAATGGGTATTTTTTTCATAGATTATAGAGTTTACAGATATGCCTTTCCTTATCCACATACATCTTTGTCCTTCTCTCCAGTTCCTCCCAATCCACATCCTGGCCGGAAAATTCCGGACCATCAACACAACTGAATTTTGTCTCCCCTTTAATCGTAACCCGACAGCAACCACACATACCCGTGGCATCAACCATCAAAGCATTTAAGGAAACCACAGTTTTTATTCCCCTACTGATTTCCGAAACCTTTTTCATCATCGGTATCGGACCAACTGCATAAACGAAATCTATTTCTGCCCATCTGTAATTTTTATCTTCTCTCATCTGTAGAAGAATATCGGTAACCAATCCTTTCCAGCCATAAGAACCGTCATCGGTTGCTGTATAAATCTCATCAGCGATTCTTCTCAATTCTTCCTCTAAGATTAAAAGATTTTTTGTGCGTGCTCCCAGAAGCAGTGTGAGATAATTACCTTTTTCCTTTAAAGCCTTTGCTACAGGGAATATTTCCGCAATTCCCACCCCTCCTCCAACTAAAACTACCTTACCGTAATTTTTTATTTCCGAGGGATTACCCAAAGGACCCAAGAGAGCATATAAACGCTCTCCCTTTCCTAATCTCCCTAAGAGATGGGTGGTTAAGCCCAATTCCTGAAAGATTAAAACCAGTGTGCCTTTCTCTCTATCCTTATCCACAACCGTGAGGGGAATGCGTTCCCCTTTCTCCGAAACCATTAAGACTACAAACTGTCCCGGAAGCACCCTCAGAGAGATCCCAGGAGCACTAATCTCTAATTTAATAATCCGCGTTCCCAAACCCTCTGCCATTATCTTTTTATCAATAATCTCCCACATAATTAAATAAAAATAAAGGCGCCTTTTTCCTGGCGCCTTTGATTATAAAAAATAGCAACCTATCTTGCACGCATATGTCTTTCCTTCTGTTTAAGACGACGGGCTACGGATGGCTTCTCATAGCGCGAAGCGCGTTTGTAATTCTGAATAATTCTCTCTTCCTGACACTTTTTACGGAAAGCCCTAATGGCTCCCTCAAGGGATTGCCCCGGTTTTATGATTACCTTTGCCATAATTATCACCACTATCCTTTCCCAGTTTACTGGAAATATCCCCTTCTGTCAATAAAATTATCATTCCTTCAGTAGCCGGAGCTCCCGTTGAAAAAGCGCAATTTTCTCCTGGAGGAATTGAATTTCTCTGTTTATTCCCTCTCTCTCTTTCTTCAATATCTCCTCCTGCTTCTCCCAGTCTCTCTTTTCCTGAAGAGTGATGTTCATCTGCTGAGATTTTCTCCGCAAACTTTCTATATCTTTTAGCATCTTTTCTATCTCAGAAAGTCTCCGCTTAAGTAAAAGGAGTTCTTGCTTCGGTTTCCTTATTTTATCCTCTAACTCCTTGATTTCCGGTTCAATTTCTCCCTTTACCTTAGAGATTTCCCGCTCAATTTCTATTTTTTTATCTCTAAACTCTTCCCGTAAAACCCTTATCTTCGCCTCCATCTCGGTTTTCTCCAAAATGAGTTTATTCCCCAATTCCGCTATGCGGGCATCTATCTGTCTCTTTTTGGCTAAAAACAAATTAAATTGAGGGTCAATCCTTTCTATCTCCTTAATCTCCTTCTCGCTAATCTTTGGACTGCAAGCAAGATTTATAAAAAAAATTAGCAAAATTATTTCCCGCTTATAAATTAATCCTGTGTTCATCTATATTTAAAAATTATACTATAGCGCAAAGCGAAAATCAATTATATCTCCATCCTGCACAATGTATTCTTTTGCTTCCATACGCAGAACCCCCATTTTTCTTGCCTCTCCCAGTGAAGAACCGACATTTAAGAAGTCTTTATAGTTTACTACCTCTGCTTTTATAAACCCCCTTTCTATATCAGAGTGAATCTTCCCGGCTGCTTTTAAAGCCGGGGTATTTTTATCAATAAGCCAAGCCCTTGCTTCTTCTCCTTTTACCGTGAAGAAGGTAACCAGACCTAAGTAATTAAGACAGGCAGAAAGAAAACGCTCCCTCAGGGAATCCCGGAAACCAAAACTCTCTAAGAAATCCGCTCTCACGCATTCATCCATTTCTAACAAATCCTTTTCCAGTCTGAGGCTGGTAATTATAAAATTATTTTTCTCGGGAGTAATTATTTCTTTTACCCTCTCCACTTCCTTTATCCCCATTCGCTCATCTAAGTTTAAAACAAAAAATATGGGTTTCTGACTCAGGAATTTAAATCCGTGGAACAGTTTTTCTTCCGCGGGAGGGAGTTGCATATCTCTTAATGCTTTTTTATCCTCAAGGAATTGATGAAGTTTTCTAAGAACTAAGTATTCTGCCTCCCCTTCTTTTCTCCCTTTCTTCATCTCCTGTTCAATTTTCTCCATTCTTTTTTGAACAATTTCCCGGTCTCTTAAAATTAATCCCTCTTCTATATACTTGATATCCTGCAAAGGATTGGGAGGCTCTAAATCCGGATATTCAAAATATCTCACCACCGCTACAAAACTATCTACTTCCTGGAAAAAAGAATGCATAAAATATTCCTTCCCTTTTTTTTCGTAAAAACAGAAATCTAAGATTCCCAACTCCGAGAAGGTTATTTTTTTCGAACCAAAAACTTGGGCAAGATGCCGGAGTCGTTTATCCTCCAAAATTAGATTTCCGGAATGAATGGTGAGTTTCTCTGCAAAATGCTCCTCTTCTTTAAAAAAATTCCCTACCAAACCCTGAAAGAGGGTAGTTTTTCCGCTTAAGGGTAAGCCAATAATTCCAATCCTCAATTTTAATCCCCTTTTTAATAAAAAGGGAGAGCATTTGCTCTCCCTCACACTTATTTTACCAAAACCAATATTCTCCCCTTACCAGACTTTGCTCTTGGTCTTCTCCAGCCAATCCTGGAGAAATTTTGCTGCCATATCTTTACAACCTAAGCCAAAAGCCAAACCCACTGCCAGCCCAAAGGAACCCAGAAGGATGGTTACCAGAGAAGTAATTATCCTTGTTCCAATGTTCAGTTGTTCCGCAGCCACCGCGATGGCAAAAATGATAATAGCAATCTGTGTAAGCTGTCCCAATAAACGGGCTTGGCTTATTCCGGCATTGGTAGAAGCGGTGCGCACAGTGGTATTCATAAAGGTAGCAAAAAACATTCCCAAAACCAGAATGAATATGGAAACAATCACCTTGGGGATGTAAAGGACAACTTTACTGAAGAGGTCTCCGGCCACAGTTAATCCGAGGGCATTAATTGCGGTTATACCCACGGCAATAAGCATAAACCAATAGACAAGAACTCCTAAGAGTTCCGAGAGCGTATACTTTATCTCTCCCTTGGAGAAAAAGCGGTGGACTCCGGAGCGCTCTGCGAGAACATCCAATCTCAGGAGTTTAAGCCCGCGGGTAATGAGCTTCTGAATCAGTTTAGCAATGAGCCAACCCACAATAAGCACGATCAACACCCTTAGCAGAGTAGGCAGGAATCCCAAGAAGCGTGTGAGCATCTCCTTAAACGGATCCACTAAAAGCTCCTTCCAATTCATCTTCCCTCACCTCCTTCCTCTCTTTTAAAGAGTTTATCTATTTAAACCAGGCCCTTTAAGCTGCCTGGGAGAATTTTTCTTCTCCTTTCCTTATCTCTGAGAAATCAAAAAAAAGTTGTTTTTGATAAACTTCAGATTTGTATTTTATTTTATCAAAAAAAGAGATACTTGTAAAGTATTTTTTTGTCCCACTGAGATAACTGGTGGAATCTTCAAAATAGGTAAAAATTTTACCCTCATAGTTACGCAGGATAAATTGTCCCTTTGCCTGGGAGATGACATAATTGGGAGCCACCGGGATTTTTCCTCCTCCTCCGGGAGCATCCACCACATAGGTAGGAACTGCGTAGCCGGTAGTGTGTCCGCGTAATTTTTCCATAATATTTATCCCTACCGAAATAGGGGTACGGAAATGGCTTGTTCCCCGGGCAAGGTCGCATTGATAAATATAATAGGGTCGGACACGAATCTTCAACAACTCATGCATAAGTTTTTTCATCACATAAGGCCGGTCATTTATTCCTTTTAAAAGCACAGTCTGACTCCCCAAGGGAATTCCGGCATCCGCAAGCATATCGCAGGCAAGTTTACAGCGCTTGGTTATCTCCTTAGGATGATTAAAATGAAGGCTTATCCAGAGAGGTGCATAGCGTTTTAAGATAGAAACCAGTTCCGGGGTGATACGCATAGGAAGGGTAACCGGGATGCGTGTCCCAATGCGCAGAAATTCTATATGCGGGATGGCACGGATATTTTTAAGAATCTCTTCCAATTTCTCATCCGCAAACATCAAAGGGTCTCCTCCGGAGATAAGTACATCCCGCACTTTTTTATTGGAACGGATATAAGCATAGGCTTGCTCAAGATTCTTGGGAGTGAGGTAAGAAACATTTTCTCCTACCATCCTCCGTCGTGTGCAATGCCGGCAGTACATCGCACACTGTTCGGTGACCAGAAGCAGTACCCGGTCAGGATAACGATGCACCAGACCCGGAACCGGAGAATTCTTATCTTCACCGCATGGGTCAAGCATATCGTAAGGGCTGATGTAGGTTTCGTCAATTAAAGGAACCGACTGCCTTCTGATGGGGCAATTAGGATTTAAAGGGTCCATCAAACTGGCAAAATAAGGAGTAATGGCCATTGCCAGTCTTCCCCGGGAAGCCTTTATCCCCTCCTCTTCTTCGGGAATAACCTGAATAACCCGGCGCAACTGTTCTAAGGTAGTAATGCGGTGGTTTAACTGCCAGTGCCAATCTTCCCATTCCTCTTCAGTTACATTCTGCCAGATCTCCGTCAACCTGTTGGTGAGCATAAAACTATTCAACTAACCTCCCTCCTTTCTTAAATCTCCCGTTTACCCTTTTTAAGGCTACTTCCAATATTTTATTAACTAATTCCTTATAACTTATTCCTGCGGTCCTCGCCATTAAAGGGAAATTGCTCTCTATGGGGTCAAGACCGGGGAGAGGATTTATCTCTAAGAAATAGGGATTATTTTCTCTGTCCAGTCGGAAATCTATACGCGAGAAATCAAAACAGCCGATTGCTCTGTAGGCTTTTAGAGCCAATTCAGAAATTTTCTTCGCTACCTTTTCTTCTATCCTCGCCGGACAATAGAATGTAGGAGTAAGATGTTTAGTTCTGTCTCCTTGAAATTCTTTCATTCTCCAAGAATAGAAAAATTCTCCCGAGCCACGACAAGAACTAAAATCTATCTCTAAGAGGGGAAAAACCACAGGAGAATCGTTACCCAGAATTCCCACCGTGATTTCCTTCCCTTCAATAAACTCTTCTACTAAGGCGGGCTGTTTATAATCCCGGATTACCCTGTTTATCTGTTCGCGCAGTTTCTGTTTATTATATACTACCGAATCCTTGGTAATCCCCTTGGCTGAACCTTCAGCGTTAGGCTTAACAATTAAAGGGAATCTGAGTGAAGAATCAATTTTTTCTTTTTCCGTAGGGAAAAATTGAAATTTAGGTGTAGGGATATTTTCTACAATACACAGTTTCTTCGTATAAAACTTATCCAGGGAAATCGCCAGGGTAAGGACATTAGAACCTGTATAAGGAATTTCAAGAAAATCAAGAATGGCAGGAACCTGGGATTCCCGGCTGGGATAACCATTTATTCCTTCGGCAATATTAAACACAAAATCTATCTCTCTTTTCTGGTCAATTAAATAACTTAGGAGTTGCCCATTCGCTTCCTTTAGCCTAACTCTATGTCCCCTCTCTCTTAGTGCATCGGCAATCGCCTTAACGGTTTTATAAGAATCAAATTCTGAATAAAAATCGCGGGGAATTCCTTTAAAGAAATTTTTCCGTTTTAAATTATAAATGACTAAAATGTTCATGAAAGCCCATACCTCTCTAAGGCATAGTTTAAAATTTGATTAATAATATCGCTATATCTCCAACCCATCTGTTTTGCTACCAGAGGAAACACATCCAGTAAAGAAAGACTGGGTAGAGGATTTATTTCCAATACAAAAGGCTCATCGTTTTCGTTAACCCGTATATCTATCCGTCCAAAGTCACGACATTCTACCGCTCGGTAAGCCTCTATCGCCAAATTCTCAATTCTCTTCCGCAAATTCCGGGAAATTTTTGGAGGACAGATATACCTTAGAGAACGCGAACGAATATGTCCAAAGGTATAGAACTTTTCCCCAAGGTTGAGTTTTCCATCAATACTTATCTGTACCGGAGGCAAGGCTTGAGGGGATTTATTCCCCAAAACCACAACCGTAAACTCTTTACCTTTTATGAATTCTTCAGCAATAGCAGGCTGTCTGTAGATGTTAATGATAAATTTTGCTCTCTCCCGCAAACTCTCTACATCTTTTACTAAGGAGTCTGGAGAAAGCCCTTTACTTGAACCTTCGTAGCGCGGCTTAACAATCAGTGGGAAATTGAGACTAAATTTCCCAATTGTCTCCAGATGAGAAATTTCCAAGAAATTGGGGGTGGGAATCCCTTCAGCAAGAAAAATCTTCTTTGCAAAAAGTTTATCTAAGGTAATCCCCAAGGTAAGTCCATCCGAACCTACGAAAGGAATGCCCTTTAGTTCTAAGATTACCGGAACCTGTGACTCGCGATTTCTTCCATGGATTCCTTCGGCAATATTAAATACAATATCCACTTTTAACTTCTCTAACTTCCGCAAAAGATTATGCACATTTCCAATATGAACTACTCTGTTACCTTCTTTTAGCAAAGCCTTTTCTATTGCCCTTATGGTCTGCCAATGGTCAAATTCCGCATTGGCATCAGGAGGGTCGTATTCTTTAAAAATATAATCGTCTTTTAAATCATAAGTTAAGCCTACAATTTTCTCCATCTTTAAGATTTTGGCAAAACTTAGTTAAAAAAAAAGAGGCACTTTTCTTTTGCCTCTTTACAAAACAAAACATTTATCCAATTTTAATTAGTCACAACCTCCTTCAACTTTTATTAATTTCGTTTATTATTTTATGATAATTGAAAAATATGTCAAGAAAAATTTTAATTAAAATTCAAATTTTAATCCCCATGAAAGCCAGCGTCCGGGCATCGCCACATCGGTTATCTCCTGATAATTGGTATTGGTAAGATTTGTGCCTTCAAGAAAAATCTCCAGATTAAAATTTTTCTGAAAAATATTTTTAGCAATACGCGAGTCAAGAAGAAACCCACCGCTTCCGGTGGTGCGCTCTTTATAATTTAAATTCCAAGTTTGCACAAATCCCCAGGGCAGGAGATTACGCAATCCTAAAAGAAATTGATGCTGGAGATGGTCAAGCACATATTTGGATAAACCCAAATCTGCTTTGCGCTCTGCTTCTAAATAGGAATAGCCAAAACGCTCCAGAGAAAAAATGTATTTATCTCGGTTCATCAGTCTATAATTAAATTCCACTCCCTTAAAGAATATCTCCCCGATATTTTTTGCCTCCCAGGTTGTATCGGCAGAATTTTCTCTTACCCAATCAATGGTGTTTCTGGTCTTGCGTTTGAAAAATGTAATGCTGAATAAATTATCCCCTATAGTCTTATCCAGACCCATCTCCCAAGAAAAAGCATGCTCGGGAAGCAGTGAAGAGTTCCCAATATTTGCTGCGTCCTGGTAATAGAGTTCTGTATAAGAGGGAACACGAAAGGCTTTTCCAAATGAAGAATGCAATTTAAAATTCGGCTCTATCAGATAACCAAAATTTAAATTCGGAGAAAATTCAGAACCCCAATAGGAATAGTAATCCTCTCTTAAACTTAAATTAAAAATGTATTTTTCTTTAAAACCATTTCCCCATTCTAAGAATATTGCTTCACGGTTACGGGAGTGCTTATTTAGTTTTGTAGAACTAATTTTATCGTAAGCAAAATCTAAACCCCAGGCTAAATTACCCCAGGGGGTTTCCTCTCTTTTTATAAATTGCCCTCCATAAATATAACTGGTATGGGTGTTTTCATTCCATCCCGGTCGAGTTCTATCTAAGAGAAAATTATCCCAATGTCGCCGATAATAGAAAGAAGTAGTAGAATCATTCGCCTTCAACCCCAGACGAAGGAAATCTGTGCGGGTATGCTCTTCCTGACGGGGGAAATACTTAGAATAAAATGTGCTTGCTCCGAAATCCTTATCCGTAAAGCCATAAACAAAATCCATCTCTCCCTCTCCAAATCCATGAACTATGTTACTGTAGAAATTACGCTGGATAAAATCGGTTTCCGGTTTATAGGCAGAAGATTGTTTATATTCATAGGAAAAGCGAGAAGCAAAATCTCCTAAGGGATGAGTAACTGAAATTGCCTGGTTCCAAGAATTGAATTCTCCCCGCGATGTTTGATAAAAAATTTTTTTACCCTCAGGTTTTTTTGTAAAGATACTTACCACTCCCCCAAATGCACCCCCTCCATACAAACCCGAAGCCTGCCCCCTTAAAACCTCTATCCTTTCAATATCAAACATAGTTAAAGGTAGGTCAAGGTTATGATGAGCAGTCTGGGGGTCATTTAAATTCAATCCATCAAAGAGAACCAGAGTCTGTTGAAAATTAGACCCCCTTATACTTAAATCTGCCTGAATTCCGTAGGCACTCCTTCGGCGTATATCTACGGAAGAAAAATATTGTAATAAATCGGGTAAGGAATATACCGGATAAGAACTTATCTCTCCATAATTTTTGCCTTCCCCAGAACGCAAAAATTTCTGTTCTAAACGGGAAGAACTGATAAGGATGGGCTCAAGGCTGATTTCCTGAGCCAAAGAGAAGGTAGCAGATAGAAAACAGAAAGTAGCCGATAAAAAGATATTCCCAATGGAATAACGCATATAGATATGTTAAAGAAAAACATGGCAATTGTCAACTAAATTTGTTATAAAAGGTTTACAATTTCAATGGCAGGATTATCTGACTCTAACCACATCTCCGGCAAGAACCTTTTCCATAAAGCCAGATTCTCTGCGCACAAGGAGTGCTCCTTCGGAATCCAAGTCAATTGCCTCTCCCTCAATGATTTTTTGGTGAGAGACTATTTTTATCTGATGACCTAAAACAGCGGAATATTTCTTCCCCTCCCGGATAATGGGTGAGAAACCTTTTCCCTGGAATAAGAGATAGTACCTTTCTAACCTTCGCAAGCTCTCCTTAAGCAATTCTATACGGGATATCTTTTCCCCCTTCTCCTCCTTCAGAGAACTGGCCTGGGAAGGTAAAATCCTCTTTTCCGTATTGACATTTATCCCTATACCGATAATCAAAAATTTCACCCTGTCGGTTTCTGCCTGCATTTCGGTAAGAATCCCCCCCACTTTCCTTTCATTAACCAAAAGGTCATTGGGCCATTTAATCAAGCACTCCAAACCGGTCAGTTCAACAATCGCCTCTCTCACCGCCACCGCGGAAAGCAGGGTAAATTTTGAAGCCTCGTGGGGAAGAATTTTTGGCCTCAGGAGAATAGAGAAATACAATCCCTTATATTTTGGTGATACCCAGCTTCTCCCCAGTCTCCCCCTCCCCTTTCTCTGGGTTTCACTACAGACAATTGTTCCTTCAGGAAAATCCTTTAATCCCAATTCATAAGCAAAATCCATAGTGGAGTCCAATGTCGTAAAGGAAAAAATATTTTTCCCCATAATTTTGGTTCCCAGTTCCCAAGAGATCTCCTCAGGTAATAATCTGTCTGGTGTATTCAGCAGGCGATAACCACGATGGGGAAAAGCTTCTATCTCATAACCCAATCTTCTCAGATTCTCTATCTGTTTCCAGATTCCGGCACGGGTTATTCCTATCCTCTGGCTGATTTCTTCTCCTGAAAGATAACCTTTTTCCTTGCGTAATAAATTAATAATTTTCTCCTGCATAGGTTAGTTTAATATTTGAGGTTAGTTAGATATTCAAAACACAATTTTACATCCTCTAAGGAATGTGGCTCAAGGGTAATGATGGGGTCTATTCCCTTTTCCTCAATCAATTTTAAAAATTCTCGGAAATTGATGTTCCCTTTCCCTAAGGCAAGATGGGTATCAAAATCTCCTAAGTTATCGGAAAGATGAATCTCTTTAATAATTTCTTGGGGATATTCCTCAAATATTTCCAGAGGAGACTTTTCTCCAAAGGCATTGAAGTGACCAATATCAAAGCAGGCACCGAAATTGGAGAAGTTAATTTTCTCAATCAATTCCAAGATGATGCTTGGCCCAGGGTCAAAAGAGTTTTCTATAGCCAGATTTATATTTTTAGGTAAACAATACTCCACGATGGGTTTCCAGATAATAAATGAATTCTCTAACCACTTTTCTCGATGATTCCTATAATAGGCATGATGGAAGCCGTGATGAAAAACAATCTGGTCCGAATTTAGTTTTTCGCAAAGGAAAACCGTCTGTCTGATTCTTTCCTGAGATATGGCGCGGATATGGGAATCAAGGGAGCCAGGATTTAAATCGTATATCGGGCCGTGGAGAATCTTTCTGAGACCATATTTAGCAAAGAAAGAGTTGATTAAATCAATTTCTTTATCCGTATAGGTATCAAGCCCTTCTCCATCAATGTAGATTTCCACATTTATCCCCAACTCAGCTAACTTATCTAAATTGTTTAAGAGTATTCTATAGGGAATATGAACAAACAATTTTGTGGTGTGGATATCCATTACTTTAAGAATATACCAGAAGGAGGGAACTTGTCAAATAAAAAGGGGCCTGACCCCTTTTCAATATTCCAAAATAAAGGTTACAGGACCATCGTTGATAAGTTCCACTTCCATCCTCGCAGCAAATTTACCTTGTTTTACCACTAAACCAGTCTTAGTCAATTCGGTAATAAAGAAATTATAAAGCTGTTCTGCTCTTTTTGGTTCAGCACAGGGGTCAAAGGATGGTCTCCGGCCATGTTCACAATCCGCATAAAGGGTAAACTGGGAAACCACTAAGATTTCACCAGAAATATCTTTTACAGAAAGATTCATCTTCCCCTGCCTATCTTCAAAAATACGCAATTCCGATATTTTCCTTGCCAGTCGCATAGCATCTTTCTCAGTATCTTCCTTGCCAATTCCCAAGAAAACCAAAATTCCTTTCCCAATCTGGGCAATGACTTCGTTATCCACAATCACCTTTGCCTCTTTTACCCTTTGGATTACCGCCTTCATAATAAACCCAATAACGAACTAACTATAA
>JAMWCM010000031.1 GCA_023818355.1 Candidatus Omnitrophota bacterium | reverse complement strand
AAAATTTTATTCTCCCAATGGTCAATGGCAATTACTGTATCATAGAAAGCAAGGTAAATCTCAGGAAGGCAAAGGTCATCTTTAGCCTGGCAGGGAAGTTTTTCAAAAAGCCTTCCTAAATCATAGGAAAAATATCCTATCGCTCCTCCGGTAAAGGGGGAAGGCAGTCTATGTTTATAGGTATTGAATTTTAAGAAAATTTCTCGCAATTTCTCTATAGGGTCACAAATAAGCACCTTCCTATTTCCTTCACGGATAATTTCTATTTTCTTACCTCTACTCTTAAATACCATAAAGGGGTTAAAGCCCAGGAAGGAAAATCTCCCGGTTTTCGGATGAAAACGGGCACTATCTAAGAAGAAGAAAAATTCTTCTTGATAAAACTTTGCCGAGATTTCTAAGGGAGAAATTCTTAGAGGAATAACTTTTACTATAGGAACAATGGGAAATTTCTTAATTAATTTCTTGAATTGATAAAAATCGGGAATATACATTTTGTGTAATTATCCTTTGACTATCTTCGCAAGGATAGTAAAAAATTCAGGAAAGGACTTATTAATACACTTAATATCATCCAGCATTGTCTGTCCGGAAATAACCGAACCCACAACCACCATACTCATTGCTGTGCGATGGTCAGAAAAACTACTTACACTATTGCCTCTTAAAGGAACATTCCCTTTAATTACCACGGTATCTCTTTCCACATCAATATCTGCTCCCAATCTCTGCAAATTGGTTACCATGGAATTAATTCTATCTGTCTCTTTAAACCTCAACTCTCCAACGCCTTCAATACGGGTAACCCCTTCCGCAAAACAACCACAAACCATTAAAAGGGGTAATTCATCAATAAGGAGTGGAACTTCTTCTCGCTTAACGAGAGTTCCCCGTAATTCCGAATTTTTTACCTCTATGTCTCCATAAGGCTCAATATCTTCGCCTTTCTTTACCACTATCTCTATCTTTGCTCCCATCCTCTGCAAAACCTCAATTATTCCCGTGCGCGTAGGATTTAACCCTACCCCCCGAATTAAAAGATGTGCTTTTTTTACTAAGGTTGCCAGAACGATAAAATTGGCGGCACTGGAGATGTCCCCGGGAATGCGAAATTCTATCCCCCTTGGTTTCTGTCCACCCCAAATTCTATTTACCAAACCCTCTTTTTCCACTTCCACTCCAAATAATTTTAAAAGGCGTTCGGTATGGTCACGAGAAATAATTGGTTCAATAACTTCGGTTTTTCCTTGAGCATAAAGTCCGGCTAAAAGAATTGCCGACTTGACCTGGGCACTGGCTACCGGCAGATTATATTTTATGGGTTTTAAGTCTCCCCCCTCAATGGTCAAAGGAAGAAAATTGGCATCCTCAGGCCCATCAATCTTTGCTCCCATCTTGCGTAAAGGAAGTGTTACCCTTTTCATTGGACGCTGAGAAAGCGAATCATCTCCGGTTAAAATTGCTTTGAATTTTTGACCGGCCAAAATTCCCAAGATAAGCCTTGCGGAGGTCCCTGAGCCTCCCATATAGAGCGGTTCACGGGGAACTTCAAGGCCACGCAAACCTTTCCCTTTTATTTTAAGATTATTTTTTTTCATATTTATCTCTATCCCCATTTTTCTAAATGCCTCCAGAGTGCGTAAAGAATCATCGCTGATAAGAAAATTCTCCGCATAGGAATCACCCTCTGCCAAAGAGGAAAGAATTACGATGCGATGGGAAATAGATTTGTCTCCGGGGAGGGAAATTTCTCCTCCTAAATATTTTATCGGACTAACCGCAAACATATTTTATTCTGATAATTCGGGAGAGATAAATTTAACCAGGTCCTCTTCCCGAATAATCCCTTTTGCAGTTTCCTGAACAATATCGGCAACGGACATATTCTCATAAATCTTCTCTACCCTTATTCTGGCAAGCATCTCTTTTCCCCGATAAACCCCTAACACTGTTCCTACCTCTATCCCCTGCTCTTTCCCTAAGTTAATCACTACAAATTCATAAGCATGATTTACGGCCAGAATTCTCCCAATGGTGCTGGAAGCGGGTTTCTTTATTACCACCTTTCCCAGTTCTACTTCTAAACGCTTACTCATAATATTATCCAGTTTTCGCTCAAGTTCAGATTTAATCGTCTGTAACTGCACCAGAGAAAGTTCAAGACTTTTTATCTTCGCCTCCGCCTCCTTAATTTTATCCTCCAATATCTCTTTTTCTTTCTTTAACTTCCCCAGCTCTAATTTTAATCTCTCTGCCTCATTTTCTTTTTCTTTAAGTTTCTCGGAAAGTTCAAGACCGGAGGCTTTCTCCTTATCCAATTCTGTAGTTAAATCATCAATCTTTGCCTTTAAATTATTTACGGTTTCCTCCAAAATAAGCTTTTCGGAATTAACTTTATTCAGTTCTTCTTCTTTTACTATCTTCTCTTTTAAAACATTATTAAGTTTCTCCTGAAGATTAATCCTTAATTTCTTTTCTTTTTCCCTGAGAGAGATAAAATATACCAAGATGGTAATTAAAATGGCAATGAGGAAAATACGGGAAATATTAAATTTCTTTAATAAACCTATTTTCTCCATCTTTTATTACATAATCCTGAATAAGTCTTTGCATATCTGAGGGGAGAGCCGAAGAAAATTTGAGTTTCTCTTTACTAAAAGGATGTTTAAATCCCAGTTGCTGGGCATGGAGTGCCTGTCTATTTATCAATTTATCCTTCCTGCCATAAAGAGGGTCTCCCAGAACCGGGTAACCTAAATAGCTCAAGTGAACCCTTATTTGATGGGTTCTCCCTGTTTTGGGATAGGCTTCTAAAAGGGTATATTCAGGATAACGCTTTAAAACCCGGTAAAAGGTCTCCGCCTTCCTCCCTTTACTAAAATTTATGCTCATTCTTTCTCTATCCCGGGGATGCCTTCCCAGAGGAACATCTATCTTCCCTTCATCCAGTTCCACAACCCCTTTTACAATTGCAATATAGCGCCGGTAAATCTGGTGTTCTTTAAATTGACTTGCTAATTCTAAATGCACCTGGTCGGATTTTGCTACCACCATTAGACCGGAGGTATCTTTATCTAAACGATGCACTATCCCGGGTTTAAATTTTCCTCCGATGGTGGAGAGGGATTGGGAATGGTAAATCAAGGCATTTACCAATGTCCCGGAATAAATCCCTCCTGCCGGATGAACTAACATCCCTGCAGGTTTATTAACCACCAGAAGGTGTTCATCTTCAAAGATTATTTCCAGAGGAATTTCTTCGGGTTCTATATCGGGTTCTTCTCTCTCAGGAAATTCAATGGAGATAATGTCCCCTCTTTTTATCCTATAATGGCATTTGACCACTCCTCCATTTACCAAAATCTTCCCTTCCCTAATCATCTCCTGAATTTTTCTCCGCGAAAAATCAGGTTCAAGTTGCTTATGTAGAAAAACATCTATGCGTAGCCCATTCTCTTCTACCTCAAGCTCCTTTCTTACCATAGCAAAATTTTATATAGAAAAATACAATCAAAGAGAAAAGAAAAACAAAAATACTTACAATTTGAAATACAGTTAACCCCATATAAATTGGTGGGAGGTCTCCCCGCAAAAAATCAAGAAGAAACCTCTTGGCAGAATAAAGTATAAGATAAAACAAAAAAATTTCTCCGGAAAAACTTCTCCTTCTATAAGCCTGTATTAAGAAAATGAAGATAAAAAGATTGAGTAAAGAGGCATAGAGTTCTGTGGGATGCCGATAAACTAATTCATCGGGAAACTTTATCCGGATAAAGAAGAGCGTCTCTTTCCCATAACAGCATCCCCGTAAAAAACAACCAACCCTTCCTATTGCCTGACCTAAAGAAACATAGGGAATAATAAAATCCGCAGTCTCCGTAAAAGGAAATTTATATTTCTTAAGAAACAAAATCCCTGCTAAAAAGCCTCCCAACATCCCTCCGTAAAAACTAAGCCCTCCTCTCTGAAGCATAAATATCTGCAGAGGAGATGCCTTATATTCATCTATATTCAAAAATACATAAAGAATGCGTGCCCCGATCACACCTCCAATCAAAAGGTATGTAGAGAGATTAACGATTGCTTCCGCAGAAAAACCCACTTCGTTTGCTTTTCTTTTAGCAAGATAGGTAGAAATAACAAAAGCCAGAACAAGCATAAGACCATAAGAATATATACTTATTGGACCGATACGAAAAAGTATGGGATACATCGTGTAAATTCAAAATTTAAAATGTAAAATCCAAAATTAAAATTTTTAAATTTTGATTTTTGAATTTTTTTTAATTAGTCCCCAAAAAAGCAAAGCTATCCCGATGGTGATGGAGGAATCGGCAAGATTGAACACCGGCCAGATACGAAAATCTAAATAATCAACCACATAACCCCATTTTATACGGTCAAAAAAATTACTCAGAGCCCCGGCACCGATCAAAGAAAATGCTAATTTCCTCAATTTATTAAAACCATTTTGGATAAAGAGAAAAAACATAAAGACCGCTATCCCTATAACAAGAATTGAAAGGGGAAGGTTTGGAAAAAGCCCAAAGGCTATCCCCTTATTAAAAACAAGAGTGATATGGAATATCTTATTGATAATGGGGAATCCTTCTCCGGGTAAAAAAAATAAAGAAAGAAGATATTTTATCAACTGGTCTACTAAAAAAATAGCCAAAGAGAGCAAAAGATAAAATACCCGTTGAGAGTCTGTCTTTATTTCTCCTGTTTGTTTTGACATTTTATACAATACTGGGCATAGGGTATTGCTTTCAACCTCTGTTTGGAAATTCTTTCTCCACACATAAGACAGAAACCATATTCATTGGATTCAATCCTCTTCAGTGCCTCCTCAATCTGATAGATAAGTTTCTGTTCCTTAGCAACTAAATCCAGAGAAAATTCCCGTTCAAAAGTATCCGAAGCCACATCAGCCATGTGATAGGTATATCCTGATAAATCTCCCGCCGCTTCTTTCTGAGACTTATCCAGTGTATCCTTGGTAATGGCCTGCATATCCCCAAAAATCTTTTCTCTCAACTTAAGCAGAACTTTCTTATACTCCTTTAATTCTTTCTGAGTCAATTTCCTATCCTTAGCCATAGTTACTACCTCCTTTAACCATTTTTTATCATGGTCATTACTTTCAGGCAACGATTACAAATATCAGGATAAATGGAATCCTTTCCAACAGTCAAACTATAATTCCAACAACGCTGACATTTATTTCCACTTGCTCTCATAACCTCTACGCCAAAATTTGGTAATAACTCCTCATCCCTAAAACTCTCTAAGGGGATTTTATCTACCCGATTAAGCCTAACTTCAGAAACAAGGAAGATCTCTGCAAGGTTGGTGAAATCCTTGTCTTTTAAATAGCGATATAATTTCTCTTCGGATACATAGAAGATGAGTTCTGCCTCCAAAGAATCGCCAATTATTTTCTTTATCCTTTCTTTCTCCACTGCCCGCATAACGATGTCACGGATTTTCCAGACCAGGTTCCACTTTTCCAACAATTCCTCATCAAGCCAAAGAAGGTTTATCTCCGGCATATTCAGCATATGCACCGATATAAAGCCTTTAAACTCATTTTGATGCGGAAGATAGCTCCAAATCTCTTCTGCAGTGAACGGTATAAGGGGAGCCAAAATCCTGACCAGGATATTCAATATCTCAAAGATTACTGTTTGTGCCGAACGTCGTTCTAAGGAATCAGGGTAAGATGTATAAAGACGGTCTTTAATTATATCCAGATACACCGCTGACATATCCATTACACAAAATTGATAAGTGAGCCGATATACTTTATGAAAATCAAAATTCTTATAAGCCAATAAAACTTCTTGAAGTAATTTTTCTGTTTTTGCCAATGCCCACTGGTCAACGGGAAGAAGCAGACTGTAGTCTATCTTATCTTTATCCGGGTCAAAATCATAGAGATTTCCCAAGATAAATTTAGCTGTATTCCTCCATTTACGATAAACTCCCGCTACCCGCTCCACTATCTCTTCGGAAATCTTCATATCTTCTGTAAAATCAGAGGATATCGCCCAGAGTCTTAAAACATCCGCCCCAAATTTTTTTACGATTTCTTCAGGAGAAATAACATTCCCCAGGGATTTGGACATCTTTCTTCCCTCACCATCAACCACAAAACCATGGGTAAGCACGGTTTTAAAGGGAGAGGTTTCTCCAATTCCCATAGAGGTAAGTAGAGAGGTCTGAAACCATCCCCGATGCTGGTCTGAACCCTCCAAATATAAATCGGCAGGGAAATTTAATTCTTTCTCCTTTTTTAAAACCGCCTGATGACTTACCCCCGATTCAAACCAGACATCGAGAATATCAGTCTCTTTAAGAAATCTTCTACCTCCACAGTGATTACATTTTTTCCCAGGGGGCAAAAGTTCCTCCCCTTCTTTTATAAACCATATATCTGAACCATCTTTTTCAAATAGCTCGGCAACATAATTCATAACCTCGCAATCCAGGAGCAGTTCTCCGCATTCCCCACAATAGAATGCGGGAATAGGAACCCCCCAGTACCTCTGCCGAGAAAGACACCAGTCGGGTCTGGTTTCCAGCATCCCGGTAATTCTATTCTCTCCGATGGCCGGAACCCATTTTATCTGCCTCACCTTTTCCTTTGCCTTTTCCCGCAAAGATAAATGGTCTACACTCATAAACCACTGACTGGTGGCACGGAAAATAATCGGCTTCTTACAGCGCCAACAGTGAGGATATAAATGTTCAATCTTTTCTTCCCCTAATAAGACGCCTCTTTCTTCTAAATCCTGAATAATCTTACGATTGGCAGAATAAATATCCATTCCCGAGAATCCTCCTGCCTCCCGATTAAATACACCCTTCTCATCCAGGGGCATAATCACGGGGAGATGGTATAATTTACCCACCAGATAATCTTCTTCTCCATGTCCGGGAGCAATGTGCACACATCCCGTTCCTTCCTTGGAGGAAACAAAATCTGCCAGAATAACCCGGGAATTTCTTTCCAGGAAAGGATGCCTTAGATAAAATCCCTCAAGGGATTTTCCTTTTATCTTCAATAAAATATCGGATTCACTGAAACCAAATTTCTCCCGAAGAAAAGAAAGTCTCTCCTCAGCGATGAGGATAACCTCATTTCCCCTCTTTATCAAACAATAGTTAAAATCAGGATTTAAAGCCACTGCCACATTGGAGATAAGTGTCCAGGGGGTAGTTGTCCAGATGAGCAAGGAGTAAGTGGTAGTTGGTAATTGGGAATTGGGAATTATTTTCTCGGGATTTAATAGCCCAAACTTAACATAGATAGAGGGAGAAGTGTGATTTTCATATTCCACCTCTGCCTCGGCTAAAGCGGTTTCACAATTTATACACCAATTTACCGGTTTTACTCCTTTATAAATAAAACCCTTTTCTACCAATTTTGCAAAACTCCTGATGATTTCTGCTTCATACTCTGGGGAGAGGGTAAGGTAGGGATGAGCAAAATCTCCCAAAATCCCCAGACGTTTAAACTCTTCCTTTTGAATCTCCACATAATTCATTGCATACTGATAAGCCTGTTTGCGAAATTCTAACTGTGAAATCTCATGTTTGGTAATTCCCAATTCTTTAAACAACTGATGCTCCACGGGTAAACCGTGGCAATCCCATCCGGGGATAAAAGGGACCGCAAATCCCTGCATATTATAAAATCTCACCACGATATCCTTCAAAGTTTTATTCAGAGCATGCCCCAGATGGATATCGCCATTGGCATAGGGTGGACCATCGTGAAGAATATACTTAGGCCTATTTTTTCGTAATTCCTTTATCTTCTCATAAATATTATTCGCCTCCCAGAATTCAAGAATCTGGGGTTCTTTCTGAGGAAGATTTGCTTTCATTGGAAATTCTGTCCGGGGAAGATTGAGGGTATTTTTGTAATCAGTTTTATTTGACATATCTACCAATAATAATCTCTAAGTTTCTCTTAACCTCTTCAGGAATTAATTTTTTATCCGTAACTATTGCATCTTTAAGAGCATCTTTACACAAACAGGTTCTTTCCTCAGGGATATTCTTTACTAAGAGAGAAATTATTCTTTTGGCATTCTCAATATTTCTCTGAAGATTATTGAGCACCATTTCAATGGTGATGGTATCATAATGGGGATGCCAGCAATCAAAGTCGGTTACTGCTGCCAAAGTAGCATAGCAGATTTCAGCTTCCCTTGCCAGTTTTGCCTCCGCCATATTGGTCATCCCAATTACATCCATTCCCCACTTACGATAGAGATTTGATTCGGCAAAGGTGGAGAAAGCAGGACCCTCTATATTTATATATGTTCCTCCCCGATGAATATTTATTCCCTGTCCACTTAGAACCCCTTTCCCAGCGATATACAACAGGTCAAACAATTCCCTACAAACCGGCTGAGAAAATCCTATATGCACTACTATCTGGTCAAAGAAAGTCGTTTTTCGGTTTTGGTGGGTGCGGTCTACAAACTGGTCTACGACCACAAAATCTAAGGGTTTTATATTCTCCTTTAAACTTCCACAGGCAGTAAGAGAAATTATTCTTTCTACCCCCAGTTTTTTCATCCCATAGATATTTGCGCGATAATTTATTTCACTGGGAGGAATACGGTGACCTATCCCATGGCGGGGCAAAAAAACAATTTCCCTTCCTTCCAATTCACCGATAATAAAATTATCAGAAGGCTTACCAAATGGGGTTTCTAAGGAAATCTTCTCTCTTTCCTTTAATCCCTCAATCTTATAGAGCCCACTTCCACCAATGATTCCAATTCTTCCCATCTCAATCCTTTAAACTCAGTTCCTCTGCTCTTTCCACTGCCGCCTCCATTGCCTCTTTCCAGGAACCACCAGCACTCAATACTTTTAAACCCGCCTCGGTTGTTCCTCCTTTTGAGGCAACCTTTAACCTTAACTCCTGAGGAGAAAGTTTAGTCTTCTTTAAGAGTAAAAGACTTATGTAGACAGTTTCTTTTGCCAGAAAATTTGCCACTTCCGAATCAAACCCTATGCTCTCTCCGGCATCTCGCAACTCCTCAATAAGAACCTTCCTAATCTTCCTCATTAATTTAGGAGTTAAAATTGCTCTATTCTCAAGATAATAGAAAATAAATCCCGGTCCGCTTCCAGAAAGAGCAGTAACCTTATTCATTAAACTTTCATCAATTTCCTTAACCACTCCTAAACGAGAAAATAATCTCTTTGTAAATTTTAAGTCTTCAATCTCAGCAGATTTACCTCCACAAATACAACTCACCGATCTCCTTACCTTTATTCCTAAATTGGGCATCACCCGTACAATTCTTGATTGAGGTAATCTTTTCTCAAGGTAAGCGGTGTCTATACCCGCAGCAATGGAAATAAACAATTTATTCCGGGAAGAATCCTTTATCTCCTCTAAGAGTTCAGAAAAATCCTGTGGCTTTACTGCCAAAATAATTACCTCGCAATCCTTAACCAGATTCTGAACATTACTGGCTACTTTAACTCTCTGTAGATTCTGTGTCTTGCTTAAATCCTTATCAAAAACAACTACGGGATATCTTCGGTTTATCCCCTGGGCAATTGCTGAGCCCATATTTCCGAAACCAATTATGCCAACCTTCATAGTATAAATCTGAAACAATTTCCCAATTTCTACATTCTACCCGCTACTTACTACCTTTAAAAATGGCCCTTCCAATTCTTACCATATTTGCTCCCTCTTCAATCGCTACTTCAAAGTCCTGAGACATTCCCATAGAAAGAATGGTCAAAGGGTGATTGGTTAAATAGTTAAATTCATCAAAAAGTTCTTTCAGTTTCCTAAAATAAGGACGGGCATCCTCAGGATTTAATACCACAGGAGCAATGGTCATCAACCCTTTTAAAGATAAATTTTTAAATTTCTTAATTTCTCCGATGAGAGAAAATAACCCTTTCGGCTCTATGCCAAATTTTGTCTTCTCTCCCGATGTATTCACCTGAATGAGGATATCCTGAATCTTGTTTATTCTCTCTGCCTGTTTATTTATTTCCTCCGCCAGTTTAAAACTATCTACAGAATGAATCAAATCAAAGATACGCACTGCATATTTAGCTTTGTTACTTTGTAGATGTCCTACCATATGCCAGCGAATCTTTGCGGTTAACTTATAGCCTGTGGTCTGTAATTCATTATATTTTTTAAATGCTTCCTGAACACGGTTTTCCCCAATATCCATAATTCCCAAACTCACAACTTCCTTTATTTTCTCTATTTCCACTCCCTTGGTAACACAGACCAGAGTTATTTCTCCAGGGTCTCTATCTACCCTTCGGCAAGCCTCTGCAATTTTCGCTTTAACCTTTGCCAAATTTTCCTTAAGCATTCGCAATAATTTAACATAACCACCCCTTAAATGTCAATTAAATAAGGAAAATTCAGATTGGAAATGAGAGGAAATCAGGTGGGTAAAAAATAACGCTGGGTTACCTGAATCCATTTATCCTGTGCTTTAAGCAGAATCTCGGCTATTTCTCTTACCGCTCCTTCTCCTCCCCGCTGACGGGTAATGTAATGAACGAGCGGTTTTAATTCCTCTCGGGCATTGGGAACACAGACCGCAAAACCAACGCGTTTTAAAATGGGAATATCAATCAAATCATCACCAATGTAACAGACCTCTTCGTCTTTTACTCTAAATTTTTTTAATATCTTCTCATAGGTTTCTAATTTTTTATATGCTTTTTGATAAACCTTAGTAATGCGTAAATGCTTTGCCCTGCGGGTAATTATTCGGGAATTCCCCGCAGTAACGATTATCGTCTTTATCCCTGCCCGCTTAAGAAGAGTTAAGCCAAAGCCATCCTGAATATCAAAGGCTTTCAATTCATCTCCATAATTCCCATAATAAAATTTTCCATCAGTCAAAACCCCATCCACATCCATAATGAGAATTTTTATTTTCTTTGCCCGTTCAGAAATATCCATATTCTTCCCTAAACCTTAAATCCTAAACTCCAATATAATCAAATGAGTTCAAAATTGTCCACGCCCCAGGCATGACACTTGGGACAAGCAACTGGTTCACCAATCTCTATTTCTCCGCAACCTTTATCTTTTACCCATTTAGGAGCTTCGTTTAAATATTCAGGCTCAAGTTCATTAGTAGCGACACAATAGTCATAAACATTACATTGAAAAATCAACTTATCTCCCTTATAACCGCAATTTATACATCTATATATGTCCATAGAGCCTCCCCTGAAAACATAGTGCAAGGATTTTCTTACACTATCTATTGGTTAATAGTTCTGCCCCTCTTTGATTAGAGAGATCCTTCAATCACCCCCCTTCGTGCCCTTCTCGGCAACACATCCCACAGTCTGATCCCCGGCTCCCCAATCTCCTTAAGAGTGCATCCCGAATATTCGGGCTCACTAAGGGTTTTAATAAGAGGCAGCCGGGTATTTTACTATGTAATTTCTATTCTCTGAAAGAACTCTTCATTAAAAAATCTCTTTATATCATCTATCTCAAAAGCAATCAATACCGAAAAAAATTTGCCAATACCAGGAATCGTCCTTAATCTCTCTACATAAGGATGCTGATTAGATAAAATTTCTACTAAATAATCTGTCTGGTGTATTCGCCTGTTTAAATTATCTAAAAGCTCTAAACTCTCTTTGAGAAGCTTATCATCCGGCGGAGATAATCTTAAAACCCCCAACCATCTTCTCCCTGTCTTACCAAAAAGGTCAACCACTTGTGGTCTGTCCTTTATCTCAGAGTGTCTGTCTAAAATCATAAAGATTCTATTCTTTACCATTGTCCTTAATCTAATAAAGAACATCCTCTGACGAAGAATATCCTTTGCTTTTCTTGTCTGTTTAGAAGGAACATAAGCCTCAGGAATAAGTTCCGTCCGTAATAAATGAGCTAAAATCTTAGAATCAATCTTATCCGTCTTAATCTTTGCCTCAGCGATTGCCTTTACTTTGTAAGGATGTGCTAACTTTACCTCGTCTAATTCCTCTTCTAATAAATCATACATAACTTGCCAATTTCTTTCTGCTTCTAATACTCCCACTACCTTACCATTATCTGTGTTTTTCAAAAAATTCTGTAATGCTTCCTTAGTGTTAGCTAACCTCGCCTCTTTTATTACTCTCCCCCTCTCATCCATCATCGTCA
>JAMWCM010000030.1 GCA_023818355.1 Candidatus Omnitrophota bacterium | reverse complement strand
GCCCTTTACTTCCACCACTTAGTGGAATGGGCTAGATGGAGGTTACACCCTCTTTTTATTTTTTTCAAGTTAAATTTCCACAAAATATTTTAAATTACCGAAAACTGGCATTTTGGAAATTCAAGCGAGATTGCTTCTACCGCAATTCTAATTTCTTTATCTTGACGAAAAGAAAATCTATGTTATATTTATAATGGAGATAAAAAATGAGAAAAGGGATTGTTCAGAAAAGGTTACTTTCCCTCATCTGTATAGGAGAAATGGCCCTCCATAACCTTGTCTTCCCCGATTTTCTTCTTCCATTGCGGAGGGTCCGGAAAATTTCACCGGAATTCATCGTAGAGCCCTATCTGGCTGAAGCGGTCACAGTAGAACTTGTAAATAATGTAAAAATAAAAATTGAAAGAATCGGAGCTTTTGCCATAGAGTATGCTGAAGAAACCGAACTCAGTTCTGATACCTGGGGGATAGGACTAATCTTAGCGGTTTTAAGAAATATTGAAGGACTTGGGATGAGAAACTTAGATATTAAAAAATGGATAGAGAAAAATTATCATCTCCTTACATCGTATTTCCCCCTGATTGATAGACTTGAAAAAATCCCCAATTCTCCTGAACCATTTGAAAAATTAAGGAAAACCTTTGAGGAGAGAGAAGGGAAAGAAGCCTACTCTGCCATAGAGTCTTCTCTAATCAATTTATATCTTGAAGAGTTTATCCAGAGAAGTATTCAGCCTCAACTTTTAAGCATAGAACCCTGGGAAGCACGCCAGGATGCTTTGCTAAAGACTGCTCTTTTTTTACACCGTTTTCGCAATCCCCCACCAGGGGTAGATAGAGAGAAAATCATTCCTTCGGATTATCTTCCCGATTTAAAAAGAATCTCTACAATTTATTTTGAGGACAGAACCCCGCAAAAAGATAATTATAAAAAAATTGTAAATGATTATCTTCTTAATGATCTCATCCATTTTGAACTTGAGGGATATGGAAACAGATTTTTAAGAGGAACAAAATATATTACCCAGATACAAGGGCTCTCCGAAGAACAAATAAAAGAATTGATTAAGGAAGACCTAAAGAGGTTTGTAGAAGAGAATTATCCCATTGTAAGGAGACTTGTCTGGAGTGCTTTTAATTATCGCTACTATGCTGACTACGAACCCACAACCCGTTCCCTTTATCCCTTCCATTTTACTTTAACCATTACCGAAGCAGAATATTTGGTAAGAAGGATGATAAGTGCCTATCTTAAAAAAGTAGAAGATTTGTATAAACCCGGAGAAACTATTTTTGACCCCCATCTTTCGGATAATAAGGAAAAAAGTAGAATTGCCTATGAAGATTGGGGGAAAGTCTTAAAGAAAATAGCTGAGATTAAGGAGAATATTGGGAATTCTAATCCCCTTAGATTACAGAGAGCGATTCTCTATTATCTCTTGAAAAAACTGGCTACCGCTGGCGCTTATGACCTGAGTATACAGGAGATTAGAGAAAAGTTTCAGGATACTGGAGAAATCCCTGAGACTGAAAGTTTAAGGGAATTTCGCTTTGCTATAAGTAGCTTTAATAAATTATTTAAAGAGGTCTTGAACAATCAAAAAGAAAAAACAAAACTGGTTATTCTTGCGGATAATCATGGAGAATTTATTTATCTTTTAGGATTTATTCAATATCTCCTCCAGCAAAATCCTAATCTCATCATTTATTTAATTACTAAAAGAACCCCGGTTGCCGATGATGTTTATAAAGATTCCGTCTGGAGAATCTTAGATTATGATAGAGAAAACCAGGGTCATTTTAATTTTTTACGCGAAAAAGCAAACAAGGAAAGATTTTATATCGTAAATAACGGACCAGACTTGCAGGGAGAAGATTTACGCTCTCTATCCTGGGATGAATATCAGACATTTACCAGTAAGCATGCCGGACAAATTACCTTTGATAAAATAGTGGTCTTAAGCTTAGGGAATGCCAATTTTGTCTCTACTCAAGGATTGAAATTGGAAAGATTTTATCTCTATCGGGTAAAGTCGGAAAGAGTTTCCTCAGCCACCGGAATTCCTCCCGAAAGCCAAGATTATGGGAAATACCCCCTTATCCTTGCCTATCTACCCTCAGAAGTATTTATCGGAACAGAATTCGGGTCTTTACGCTATACAAATTTACTTTCCTATGTTAAGAACAACCCCCAATTCTATGACCCTCCCTTAGGAAGATATACCTTCCCCTAAATTTTAATCATTCGTTCAGGCTTGGTATAAAAATTTGCCCCTAAGTGATGGATGGTTTTTACCTTCTCAATATCTAAAACCTCAGTAAATATCCCCTCATCTGCCTGGGCATAAATTATTTCACCTAAAAATATGGAGTGGTCACCTCCAGGATAAATCTTAACTAATTTGCATTCTAAATGGGCAAAACACTCGGCAATTAAAGGAGAATTAACTTCCTTAGCCTTAATGGCTGTGAGTTTAAACTTCTTAAACTTATCTACCTCCATTCCGGAAACTATCCCGCAACCCTGAACCTTATCCAACAATTCCTCTCCGGGAACATTAATCACAAACTCCTTGGATTTTTCAATCAACTCGTGGGAGAAATGACCTTTATGAATACAGATAGCAACTAAAGGTGGATTATGGGATACTGGTGTTATCCAAGCTAAGGTAATAATGTTAGCTTTATCTTTATATTTTGAAGTCACCAGAACCACTGGTCCGTGATTAATCAAGCGGTTTGCTCGTCTTAAAGAAACCTCCACTTTCATATCGGTGCCTTATTCAAGGAATCAAATCCAAAACCCTAAATCCTAAACAATATCTAATGTTCCAAATCCCAATATCCCAAACTAAACTGTTTGGAATTTGGAAGATTGTAATTTAGGTTTTGTTTAGAACTTAGATATAGGGATTTAGAAATTATTTTTATTTTTTATATCCCAAAGGCATTACTGTCAGAGGCTCAAGGTTATTAGGTAGTCCTAAGACCCTTTTTACCTTTTCATCAGAAAAAGCTCCTACGATTACTGTAGCCAGACCTAATTCTTCCGCTACTAAATGCAAATTCTGGGTCACATTTCCTACTTCCATATGAACATATCGGATCCCCCTTTGACCATAATAGCCAGTGGTACGAACATATTCCGCTGCAATGATTACGGAAATGGGTGCCTGGGAAATAAAAGTCTGGCCTAAACAGGCAAAGGCTAAATCCCTGCGCACATCAGAGGAAGAAATTTTCTCCAAGGAATTTTCATCCCAGAGATATAAATAAATTCCCTCTTCTAAGCCCTCCACTCCACCTTTCCCTACTAAAAGATATATCTCTAAGGGATATGTTGCTCCTGCTGAAGGATAGGTTCTTGTTGCTCCACTAACTGCATCTAATCTCTTTCCTCCCGCAGACCAGAGTATCTGGGAAACCTCCTCTAATTTTAAAGCTTCAGAACTAAAACTTCTCCAAGATTTTCTTTTATTTAAAGTTTCTGATAAACTCATTCCTCCACTACTTCTTGGTTTGGGAAGTTTTATCTTCATCTGAGAATTCACCTCCCTGATAAAGTAGAAAGTAGAAAGGAGCAAGCAGAGAGAGAATAAAATAAATCTCCATTTTGATTTTTGATATTTGATTTTTGGTATTTTGTTCTTCATCTCTTGAACCTCTTTCTCAATTCTTCCCACGACAATCTGATCATCGTTGGTCTTCCATGGGGACAGGTCCAGGGGAATTTTGTATTTTTTAAATCATTTATCAATCTAGAAATTTCTATCTCCTCCAATTGATTTCCTTCCCTAATTGCAGAGTGGCAAGCAATTAAAGAAAGAAGTTTTTCACGGTCTAATTTTATAACTCTTTCCTCTTGAATCTCTGATAAAATATTTAAGATAAGTTCTTTTGGAGACTTAGAAAGAACTGCCGGAACTGCTTTTATCTGAAAAGTATTTTTCCCAAACTCTTCAATTCTAAATCCCAGTTCTTTAAAAGTATCTAAATTTTCTCTTAAGATTTCAGTCTCCCTTATCCCTAAATTGACCACTTCCGGAATTAAAAGTGTCTGAATTTCTCGGGGAATTTCTTTCTTCGATAGAGCATCAAAAATTATTCTTTCACTGGCAGCATGCTGGTCAATAATTAAAATCCCTTCTTCATCGGAGGTGATGATATAGAGATTGGCAACCTGTAAAAAGGGTGTTTTGCGGAGGAGAGATATTTCCGGAGTAAGAAGTTCTGATTCTTGAAAAAAAGAGGCGGGATAAGGGAAACTCTTTTCCTTTATTCCTCCCTTTGGCAAAGGAAAAATCTTCTCTTTAATCTCAGGAATTAAAGAAGTCTTAGTGAGCGTCTCTTTTATTGCCTCAGCCAAGACATCATGAATAATCCTCTCGTTCTGGAAGCGGACTTCTCTCTTTGTAGGATGGACATTTACATCTATTAAGTTTGGTTCTATTTCTATATAAATTACCACCACTGGAAAATGCTCCTTAGGTAGAAGTTCTTGATAAACCCTGGCTACCGCATGGGAGAGGGTTTTATTTATCACTGCTCTCTTGTTGACAAAAAAGAATTCTCCATAGCGGTCAAGACGCGAGAAATTGGGCTTACTAATAAATCCAGAAATTTTAAAACTGTCATTTTTAAAATTTAATTCTAACAAATTTTCTAATATCTCTTTTCCCAAAACATCCTTTATTCTCTCTTTAAGGTCTTTCTGGGGCAAAAAATTGAACAACTCTTTTTCCTGATGAATCAACCGAAAATTTACCCCTGGATAAGCTAAGGAAAACTTTTCCATTAAGTGAATTATATGGGTAAGTTCTGTAGCCTGGGATTTCAAAAATTTCTTCCTTGCGGGAGTATTGAAAAAAAGATTTCTTACCGCTAATGTTGTGCCCTTAGGTGCCCCTATTTCCCGCACATTTTTAATTTCTCCAGCCTCAATTTCCAATTCCGTTCCTAACTCTTCTTCAACACTCCGTGTAATTATATGCATCCAGGAAACAGAAGCGATAGAGGAAAGTGCTTCTCCGCGAAAACCTAAGGTAGAGATTTTTTCTAAGTCTTTGGCTGAAGAAATTTTACTTGTTGCATGGGACTTTGTGCAGATTAAAGCATCTTCTTTAACCATCCCTATGCCATTATCTATAACCTTAATCAGTTTTCTTCCCGCATCTTTTATTTCCACTACAATCAAATCCGCCTTTGCATCTAAAGAATTTTCCACTAACTCCTTTACTACCGAAGCAGGCCTCTCTACAACTTCTCCCGCAGCAATCTTATTTACAATTTCCGGAGGTAGAATAATTATACGATTAGCCATATTGCATTATTGCGTTTTTGCCTCTCCGGCAGGAGGCATTATTTATATAGAGTTTTTAGCTCAGAGATAAATATATCAGAATCTTCTGTTTTGGGCAAGGATATTTTTGAAGCAAGGCGGAGGGAGGAAAAATCCAATTTTACACTTCGTAAGTGTAAAAAAACTATAACGAATCAGAGATTATTCTGAAACCTCAATTTTCCTCTGCCACTCTTCAAGTTTTTTCATTGCCTCAAGGGGAGTAAGCTTATTCAAGTCCAGTTTCTTTAACTCCGCAATTACTGGATGGGCTAAATTGCTAAAGAAATCAAGCTGTTTTTCTTTTAATTTCTCATTCTCAGTTTTTGCCAATTTAGGTAGACTGTCTCCGGTGATAGAATTTATCTCTAAATTACTCAAGATTTCTTTTGCGCGTTTAATTACCTCCTGAGGAACTCCAGCCAGTCTTGCTACATGAATCCCGAAACTGCGATCACAGCCTCCTTCCACTAATTTATATAAAAATATCACTTCCTCTTCCCATTCCTTAACACTGATATTGTAATTCTTAATCCCTTTTAAAGTATTTGCTAAACCGGTCAACTCATGATAATGGGTGGCAAAAAGGGTACGTGCCTTTAGGTGATTATGGATATATTCCGCCACTGCCCAGGCAATGGAAAGTCCATCCAAGGTAGAGGTTCCCCTACCTACTTCATCTAAGATAATTAAACTTCTCTCAGTGGCATTGTTTAAGATATTTGCCGTCTCAGTCATCTCCAACATAAATGTGCTTAATCCCTTTGCCAAAACATCCTGGGCACCGATGCGGGTAAAGATACGGTCAACTATCCCTATCTTGGCTTTCTTTGCCGGAACAAAAGAACCCATCTGTGCCATTAAAACAATTAAGGCAACCTGACGAATATAAGTTGACTTTCCTGCCATATTTGGACCGGTGATAATTAAAAAACGATTCTCCTCACCATCCAATAGGGTATCATTGGGGACAAATCTATTTGTTTCCAGATTGAGTTCAATCACCGGATGCCTTCCCTCCTCAATATAAATCTCCTTTTCCTCATTTACCTCAGGCAGAACATAATGGTTTCTTAAGGCTACCTCTGCCAAGGAAGAGAAGCAATCTAAGAGTGAAATATTTCTTGCAGTTTCCTGAATACGGGGAACGAATTCGGAAATTTTTTCTAAAATGTCCATAAAAATCTTATATTCTAAAGTTTTTATCTCTTCTTCAGCATTTAAGACTTTAGCCTCATACTCTTTCAACTCCGGAGTTATAAAACGCTCACAATTTACCAGGGTCTGCTTGCGAATATAATCTGAGGGAACAAATTTAAGATTGGGTTTGGTTACCTCAATATAATAACCAAAGACTTTATTAAATCCTACCTTTAAGGAACTGATTCCCGTGCGCTGGCTTTCCCTTTCTTGCAAATCGGCAATCCAAGATTTCCCACCCCTTAAGATTTCTCGCAATTGGTCAAGCTCATCATTAAATCCATCTTTAATTATTTCTCCCTCCCTTATAGATACTGAAGGCTCGGCAATGATTGCTTTTTCTATTAAAACAATTACCTCCTCAATACAATCTAATTTTTGGAAAATTTCTTTTAAAAAATTTGCCTTTACCTGAGCAGTCTCTTTTTTTATTTCTCTTACTATTTTAAGCGAATTAGCCAAAGAAACTAAATCTTTGGGATTGGCAATCTTTAAACTGATGCGTGAACAAAAGCGTTCTAAGTCCTGAATGTTTTCCAATTTTTGTCTTAATCCGGTACGCAAAGAATTATTTTCATAAAATTCTTTAACCGCTTCCAGACGTCTGTTTATCTCTTTGACATTTTTCAGAGGTTGAAGAAACCATTGAGAGAGAAGTCTTTTCCCCATAGAGGTTAAAGTTTTATCTAAAACTGAGAATAAAGTATTTTCTTTTGTTCCTTCAGAAAGATTCTTAACCAATTCCAAATTTCTCTGGGTAGCATAGTCTAAAAGCATAAAATCAGAGATTGAATAGAAACTCAAACGATTTATATGCTGGGGATTTGTCTTCTGAGTTTCCTCTAAATATTTAAGGAGTGCACCTGCACAACCAATTGCCAATTCTAAACCATCGCAGCCAAATCCTAAAAGAGTCTCCACTTTAAAATGTCGGGTAAGAAAGTTATATGCGGTATCATAGTAAAAATTCCAGTCTTCATAATAAGTCACTGTTTTTGGTAAGAGAGAATTAAATTTTTTCTGAAACGATTCATCTTTCTTAAAGCTTACAGGTAAAAGGATCTCTTTGGGTTCAAGTCTAATGATTTCAGCTAAAAATTTTTCTTCGGAGTCGATCTCCGTAATTTTAAATTCTCCAGTAGAAATGTCTGCAAAGGCTAAACCAAAGAGTCCCTCTTTTTTATTTAAAGAAACAATGAAATTGTTAAAGCTACTTTTTAAAAGAGTATCTGTGGTTAGAGTTCCTGGAGTAATGATGCGCACAACCTCTCTTTTTACAATTCCTTTGGCAAGCTTTGGATCTTCCACCTGTTCAACAATTACAGCTTTAAAACCTTCATTTAAAAGGCGGAAAAGGTAATTATCTACCGCATGATAAGGAACTCCACACATGGGAACCCTGCGGTTTTTACCTGCCTCACGCGAAGTGAGGGCAATGTTTAAAACCCGTGCAGCAAGTTTTGCATCTTCAAAAAACATCTCATAGAAATCTCCCAAGCGAAACAAAAGGATAGAATCGGAATAATCTTTTTTAATCTTCAGATACTGATTAATCATGGGGGTGAAATTTTCGGACATCAATCTCATTTTAACAGAAAGTAATCAGGAAAGGCAAGAAAAAGTTAAGAAAAAAGATTAAAGATTATTTTGAGGAACTGTAGAGCATGGCTCTTATTCTTTTTATATACTCTTGTGTCTCCTGAGGAGCATTTTTCCAGCCATATCTTATTAAATTACTGATTCCCCAGTTATAGGCAGTTAAGATGTTTTCTAAGGTTAGCTCAAGCGTGGGATAGCCGTGGGTTTGATAGTAACGCAGATAATTTAAGATAATATTTAAATAATCAAGTCCTGCTTCTCTCCCTTTATCAAGTTCTAAAATTTCTTTTTCATAAGTAGCTTTATCGTTTTTATATTTATGCGGATACCATCTGGCTAAATCCTGCCAGGCAATCCAGGTAATCTGGGTAAGCCCTCTCGCCCCACTATGGGGATTAATTGCCCGGGGATTAAAGGAGCTTTCGGCAATGATTAAAGGAACGAGCAATAAAGGCATATCCTTCTCTGTAAGGATATCCTGTTGAGGTGGAAGTTGGATAAAAGAAAAATTTCCCCCCCAGTCTTTTACCTTATACCAGAATTCCGTCCCATTGGCTCTGCGCATCTTAACCTCATAGTGGTTATTAACCTTTCTATATTCCTTTAAGGGTTTAACTTTTTCTCCTTTATAGATGATATAGCTCTCAATAACTCCTAAGATGTTGGAGAGAATTTGTGCTTTTTCTAAGGCGGTAATTGAATTCTCAAAAATATTTCCATTTATTTGATAACCAAAATAAGAAGGGGAAACCTGTTCTTGCCAAGGCATTTTATAGGGTTCTTTGTAAGGTAAGAAATAGGCACTTAACCCGGATTTGAATACCGTCAGGAAGAAACCTCCCAGGCCCAATAAGATGAGTACTCTTTTTTTCTTTGCCATAAATTTCTAAAATCTTAATTAGCAAAAAATTTGCCGGATTAAACAGGAGAGTTATTTTAATACTTAAGTAATTTATTAACATAATATTACGATGGATTTTGCTTAAATCTTTCCAGGAAAGAAGAGCCTAAGAAAGTGTAAAGTATTTTTACAATGAGTGCCTTTTGAAAATTCTTTTAGTATAGATGATTATAAATTATATGCTTACATAAAGAGGATTTGGATGCTTTGGAAAGGGAAGGAGTAAAAATAGTTTACACTCTTGTTTATTTATAGAAAGTTATTTTCTCTTTGTGCTACTTAAGGCCTCATTATAGACAAAACCTCTCCCCTCCCAGGAATAAACTTCCCAGAGATATTCACCGCTGGCATAGGACCAGTTTTCTTTTCCCCAGTTAGGCCGGGCAATTTCTATGGTAGGCTTCTCGGAATCAAGATTAACCCTGATACCCGAAGCACTACCCCCATGGAAGATTTTATAGAGAGAATTGTTTCTATATCCATAGATAAAAATACTCCGATAATGTGCTCCTCCCAATGTCCAGACTAAAATCTGTCGCCTTCCATCTTTATTGAGGTCCACGAATTCTACCTTCTCTATATGGTCAGGGACAGAGAATTCGCCATCCTTACTCCCTTCTGATTTATATACAATTACCCTTCCTTCTCTTGCCAGTGGTGGCATACCGGAAAAGGTATCAAATTCCTGAGAGACAACCACTTTCTCCTCCCGCCCATCGTTATCTAAGTCTATCTTGAAAAAATCTTCGGCACTGAGAGCCAACAATGGTAAGGAGAACCATAAAAAAAACAATGCCCTTAACCCTTTCATCTCTTGGCGCTTATTTTCTGCCAGGTAATTACCAGAGAGGTGGCGATATAAACTGTAGAATAGATTCCTGAAAGCATCCCCACCAAAAGACAGAAAGCAAAACCATTTAAAACCGTTCCTCCCCAGAAAAGAAGAGCGATAACTACTAAGAGGGTGGTAAGGGTAGTAAGGATGGTTCTACTGAGGGTCTGGTTTATACTGGTATTAATAATCTCTGCTAAACTTCCTTTTTTAAAGAGGCGCATATTCTCCCGCACGCGGTCGTAGATGACAATGGTATCGTTTATGGAATAACCGGCAATGGTTAAAAGTGCAGCCACAATCGTGAGGGAAATTTCCCGTTGAGTAAAAGCAAGAAAACCAATGCAGACAAAGACATCATGAAACAAAGCCACTACTCCGGCAACCCCGAAATCAAGATGTTTGAAACGCAACCCCACATAGACAAGGATTCCGACCATTGCCCAGAAAATCGCCCAGATTGCTTTATGTCTTAACTCCTTTCCCACCGATGGCCCAACAGCCTCTACCTTCCTTACCTCCGGAGAATCTTCTGGAAAATCCTGTTTTAATTGCGCAGTGATCTCCTCTACGCTCACTTTTGCCGTACGGATAATTATCTCTTTTGAAGCAGAGACTTTCTGGATGGTAGCATCTCCAGCTCCTAATTTCTGCAGAGAATTCCTTAAATCTTCAAGTTTAACATCATGCTGAAAGGAATATTCCACCAGATGCCCCCCGGTAAAATCTATACCGTAAGCCTTATCTTTGCGAGAGAAAAAGTAAATTAGTCCTCCGAGAACAACCAAGGTAGAAAGAAGATAGAAAATTTTTCTCCTTCCAATAAAATCAATCCGGATTTCTTTTCTGAGTAACTGGAGCATAGAGTATTTTTTGAGTATCCCCAGGGATAAAGCGGTTTCCAGTAGGGTTCTGGTTACCACAATTGCTGTAAATAAACTGGCAAGAATCCCGGTAGTAAGGGTTACTGCAAAGCCTTTTATCGGACCGGTTCCAAACTGGAAAAGAAAAAAGGCAGCAATCAAGGTGGTAAGATTAGAGTCAAAGATTGCCCCGAAGGCTTTCTCGTACCCTGTAGAAATAGCCGAACGCAGAGAGCGTCCTGTCTTTAACTCTTCACGAATACGCTCATTGATTAAAACATTGGCATCTACGGCCATCCCTAAACTCAAAGCAAGCCCCGCAATCCCCGGAAGGGTTAAGGTGGCATGAAAATAACCCAAAACTCCCAGAACAATAAGGAAATTTAACACCAGGGCAAAATCCGCCACCAGACCGGCAAAGAGATAGTAAATAAGCATAAAAACAAAAACCAAAATTGCTCCGATAGAGGTTGCTTTTAACCCCGCACGTATTGAATCCCTTCCCAAACTCGGACCAACCGTGCGTTCTTCCTCAATCTTAATCGGTGCGGGCAAGGCGCCTGCCCTTAAGACGATGGCAAGGTCATTTGCTTCCTCAAGGCTAAATCTTCCGGTAATCTGTGCTTCACCGGAGGGAATTTTTTCCCGAATTACGGGAGCAGAATGCACTGCCCCATCTAAAACAATGGCTAAACGCCTGCCGACATTCTCCCCGGTAACCTGAGAGAAAATGCGTGCTCCCTGAGCATTGAATTTTAAGGAGACATAGGGTTCTCCAAATTGGCTCCCAAAATTTACCCTTGCATCAATAAGCGTCTCCCCGGTAAGACTTGCTTCCCTGCGCACTAAAAGTGGCTCTTTGTCTAAGTATTTCAATTCATAATCCTCAGAAACCTCCCCACCCAAAGCTGCGCGTAACAGCTCCGGGTCATCAGAAACCAGTTTAAACTCTAACTGTGCAGTTTTCCCAATAAGCTGCAAGGCGCGTTCGCGTTCAGTAATTCCCGGCAATTGCACCACAATCCGCTCAATCCCCTGTCTTAAGATGGATGGCTCCCTTACGCCAAACTGGTCTATGCGATTGCGGATAATCTCCAGAGCCCTTTCCACCGCGTCTCGGCGTGCATCTTCAGGAAGTCCGGAAGTATCCACCCGCAAAACCAAATGCATCCCTCCCTGTAAATCCAGTCCGAGGTTAATCTTTTTCTTCAGAGGAAAGGCATTCAGAGAAGACAATCCGCTTACCAGAAAAATTAACAACCACTTCCATTTTAGATTTCCCACATTTCTCCTCCCCTCTCTCAATACCCATTACTTCCTTACATAGGCAATGGCACTTTTTTCCACCATAATTTTGGTATTGTCATCTACTTTAAGAATTACCGCCGTATCCTTTATCTCTGCAATCGTCCCATGGATACCTCCCGAGGTAATTACATAATCATTCTTTTTCAAATTTTTAATCCTCTCTTGATGTTCCTTCTCTCGCAACTTTTGTGGCTTAATAATCATAAAATAAAAAATAAAAAAAATTAAAATCAGTGGTAAAAGACTAACGA
>JAMWCM010000029.1 GCA_023818355.1 Candidatus Omnitrophota bacterium | reverse complement strand
AAAAGGAATCAACCTTGAGGAGTTCATAGAAAAGCAAACCCATTCAACATTTTTAATCTCCCATCTTGGGGAAGGAGAATTTAAAATCATTCGTATTCTACAGCAATTTCCTTATATCCTTATAGAAAGTGCACGTAATCTTGAACCCAATATCATCATCGTTTATCTGCAGGCTTTAAGTAAAGCTTTCCATCAGTATTATTCCCGCTTTCGTATTATTGACTCGGATTTAGAAAAAAGTTATGCCCGAATAATGGTGGCTTTGGCAGGGGGGATAGTATTGGGAAATGGACTAAAATTATTGGGTATTTCTCTCCCGGAGAGGATGTAAAATGTTTGACTTACTTAAGGTATTCAAGGGACAAGAATTTTCTCAAGAAGAATTTATGCGGAGAGTGAACAATTTGGGATACTCGCGACGCGAAGAAATAGATGAAGAGGGAGATTTTTGTTCTCGCGGGGAAGTAGTGGAAATCTTTCCTGCAACTTTTGAATTTCCGGTGAAGATTGTCTGGGATGATAAAAGGATAGAATCTCTGCGGGGATTTAACCTTGCTACCGGGGAGGTATTTGCACATTATGAAATTCTCATTATTCTCCCGATATCCGAAAAGACCCATCGGATAAGGACTATTTATGAAAAAATTGATGAGACATTCCCTATACAGAATTTTGTAGAAATAAGACCCGGTGATTATGTAGTCCATATAAAACATGGTATCGGGATATATGAGGGGATAAAGAAGGTGCGCAGAGAAAAAACCGGATTCCAAGATTGTCTGGTGATAAGCTATAGAGAGGGGGCAAAACTCTATGTTCCTTATGAGGAGATGCATCTGATTCAAAAATATATTGGCTTTGAAGGAAAGCCTCCCCGCATATATAGATTGGGTTCTCAGGAATGGCAAAGGGTAAAAGAAAAATCCCGCCGAGGTATCTGGGAAAAGGCGGAAGAATTACTGGAGATCCAGGCAAAACGAAAAGTACTTACCGGTTTTTCTTTTTCTCCCGATACATCCTGGCAGATAGAATTGGAAAAAAGTTTTCCTTACCGAGAAACTCCGGACCAGATAAAAGCAACCCAGGAAATAAAAAAAGATATGGAGGCACCATCACCCATGGACAGGCTCATCTGTGGAGATGTGGGATACGGTAAAACCGAGGTAGCACTGCGGGCAGCTTTTAAAGCAGTTATGGATAATAAACAGGTGGCTATGCTCGTTCCTACCACTATTCTTGCGGAACAGCATTATCATACATTTAAAAACCGGATGCAGAATTTCCCGGTAAACATAGAGATGCTTTGTAGATTTCGTAGTGAAAAACAGCAGGAAGAAATTTTGGAGGGTATAGAAAAGGGTATTGTAGATATTGTTATCGGAACTCACAGGTTGCTTTCACCGGATGTAAGATTTAAGGACCTGGGTTTAGTAATCATAGATGAAGAACAGCGTTTTGGGGTTGAGCATAAAGAAAAGTTAAAAAAGTTGAGACTGCTTGTGGATGTACTTACCCTTACCGCCACCCCCATCCCCCGCACCCTCTATATGGCACTTCTGGGAGCGAGGGATATGTCCATAATTAACACTCCTCCCAAAGAGCGTCTACCGGTAGAAACGAGGGTATGTGAATATGATGAGGAACTCATCCGCAGAGCCATAACTTTTGAATTAAAAAGAAAGGGTCAGGTATTTTTTGTGCATAACCGCATAAAAGGTATAGAGAAAATCGCCCAGCGTTTATCCCGGATAGTTCCCGAGGCAAGATTGGGGATTGCCCATGGAAAACTTTCTGAGCCTGTTCTGGAAAAGGTGATGTTAGATTTTATAGAAAAAAGATTTGATGTTCTCGTCTGCACAACCATTATTGAATCAGGTATAGACATTCCCACGGCAAATACCATTCTGGTAAACCATGCAGAGAGTTTTGGATTAGCTGACCTTTATCAATTAAAGGGGAGGGTAGGAAGGTTTAATCTAAAGGCATACGCTTACTTTTTGGTTCCCCGGGGTAGCGTGCTTGATAGAGAAGCAAAAAAGAGATTATCCGCAATTGAGAAACATACAGAACTGGGTTCGGGCTTTAAAATTGCCTTGGAAGACCTCCAGCTCAGGGGAGCAGGAAACATCTTAGGAACCCAACAGCATGGTTATATTTACCAAATAGGATTTGATTTATACTGCCGTCTCTTACGGGAAGCAATAAATCGCCTTCAGGAACATTATGAGGAGTATATAAGTAAGACCTCAAAAAATCAACGCATTCTTGTGCAGCAATTATCTTAAGATGATGCTAAAGTTAACTGTCACTATATGCTTATTACTATTCTCCTCCATAGTCTATTCGGAAGAGAACAATTTGCCTTCTAACCGTATTGTTGCGGTAGTAAATGAAGAACTGATTACTCAAAACGAATTGGAGCAGAAAAAAGTTTTTCTCATTTATCAACTGAAGCAGACGGGTAAGGAAAACATAAGCCAAGAGGAGAATAGAGAATTAGAAAAAGCGCTTATTGAGAGACTCATTGTGAATAAACTTGTAACTGCCGAAGCGAAGAAGGAAAACATTACCATAGATGAAAAGAGCATAAAAGAAAAAATAGAAAACATAAAAAGAAGATTTCCCAATGAAAATGCATTTACAACCAGCCTTAGAGAAGCAGGCTTAACGATGGAGGATTTATATGCTTCTTTTGAATATGAGTTAATCTTAGAGAAACTGTTTTTTGACAAATGGAGAAGAAAAATCATTATCAGTCCTCAGGAAATAGATGGGTATTATCAAAAACATCGGGAGGAATTTAAAGAACCCGAGCGGGTGAGACTCAAAAACATCTTTATCTCAAAAAAGGGACGGTTTAAGGAAGAGATAAGTCATAAAATGGAAGAAATATCCAATTTATTAAAAGAAAATATACCCTTTGAAGAAGTAGCCCAAAAATATTCCGAAGGAGTAACCGCTAATAAAGGGGGAGTAATGGAGGAGATTAGACGGGGGGAACTTTCTCCGGATATAGAAAAAGTAATCTTCTCTCTCAAACCGGGGGAACTATCCCCATGGATTGAGACGGAAAGTGGTTTTTATCTCTTCAAATTGGATGAGTATATTCCGGGTAAAATATTGAATTTTTCCGAGGCACAGGAAGAAATTAGAAACTTTCTTTATAAAAAGAAATTAGATGAGAGATTTAACAAATGGATTGCAGAATTAAAGGAAAAAGCCTTTATTCGGATAAATGAATAAGATAAAAATCGGTATAACCATGGGAGACCCTGCAGGAGTAGGTCCGGAGGTTATTATTAAGGCGGTGGAGAAATTATCAGTAGCAAAATTTTCGGTTAATTTGCTGATTATCGGTGATGGAGGGGTATTAGAAAACTATTTGCATAAATTCAGGTTAAAAGGTTTTCTCAAAAGAAAAAATTTAGAACTGGTTGATTTAAAGAATGTTGCCAAGAAAAATTTTAAACCCGGATTTTCCAGACCCGAATATGGCAGAGCAGCCTTAGAATATATTAACCAGGCAATCACTCTGCTTAAAGGAGGTGTGATTTCCACCTTAGTTACTGCTCCGGTGAGTAAAGAGATGATCAATAGAGGAGGGATAAAATTCTTTGGACATACAGAATATTTAAGTTCCTCTTTTCAAGTAGCAGATACTTTAATGATGTTAGTGAATAGATATATGCGTGTTGTTCCCCTTACCCGCCACATTGCTTTAAAAGAGGTCTCTCCGCAAATAAATTATTCCTTTCTCTATAAGAATATTAAACTAACCGCAGAATACTTAAGAAAATTTTTCTCTATTTTTTCTCCGAAGATTGCGATCTGTGCGCTCAATCCTCACGGAGGAGAAGGCGGGAGTTTGGGAAATGAGGAGAAAGAAGTAATCATTCCCCTGATTGAAGATTTAGGTAAAGAGTCTACTCTCAGAGTTTCCGGACCATATTCTGCCGATGGTTTATTCTCCCACTATAAGAAAAATGAGTATGATTGCATCATCGGGATGTACCATGACCAGGTAATGATCCCGGTAAAGATGATTGATCCGGAACATACAGTGAATATAACCTTGGGACTTCCTTTTATCCGTACTTCCCCAGGACATGGAACTGCTTTTGATATTGCGGGAAAAGGGAAGGCTTCTTTTTCCTCAATGTTCTCGGCCATAAAATTAGCCTATAAATTAACGCAAAATGCTTTCTCTCTCTGAATTAACCAAACTCTTAGAGCTCTATAATCTCTCACCAAAAAAATTTTTAGGACAGCATTTCTTGATTGATAAAAATATTCAGGAAAAAATCATTGCAAATTGTCAAATTTCCAATGAAGATGTAGTTTTGGAAATCGGTCCAGGTTTGGGTGCGCTCACTGAAGAACTCTGCAGAAAGGCAAAATTCGTTTATGCCATAGAGAAGGATGAACTATTTTGTAATTTACTTAAAGAGAGGTTTAAATTATTTAAAAATTTAAGAATAATAAACGATGATATTCTCAAATTTAGACTTCCACCTCAAGAGTCTCCAAAACATAGACTTAAAGTAATAGGCAATCTTCCTTATTACATCTCCACACCCATCCTTACTTATTTGCTCAAAAATCGCCAACACATTAGTTCCATATATATCAGTTTACAGAAAGAGCTTGCTCAAAGAATAATCGCCAGACCTGGAAGTAAAAACTATGGGGCTTTGACCATATTTGTTAACTTTTATACAAAACCCGAAATTCTTTTTCCTATAAAACGGACCTGTTTCTATCCCCGCCCAGAAGTTGATTCTTGTTTTTTAAGAATAAAAATTCTTATCAAGCCCAAGGTAAATAAGCAATTTGAAAATTTATTTTTTTCAATCGTTCGTCTTACCTTTCAAAAACGACGCAAGAAAATACTCAATGCTCTATTAAAAAGTAAACTCGGTCTTAAGAAGGAGGAATGGGAGAGGATTTTTAAAGATATAGGAATACAGCCCCAAAGAAGACCTGAAAATTTAAGCATAGAAGATTTTTTCAACTTGACCGATCATCTATTAAAGAGATGAGGAAGAAAAGACAGGCATTACTGGTTAATCCCTGGATATATGATTTTGCTTGTTATGATTTATTTGCCAAGCCCATCGGTCTTTTAAAGATTGCCCGTTTGCTTCACAATTTAGGATTGGAAATTGATTTTATTGACTGTCTTGACCGCCTCCATCCGGAAATGCTCAAATTTAGTCCTTTTCAAAATCTATCTGGCTCAGGAAAGTATTATTATGAGGTAGTAGAAAAACCTTCTATATTTAAAGAAATACCCCGCAGATACAAGCGCTACGGAATGCCGCCAAGGGTGTTTGAAGATTTATTAAAAAAGATAAAAAAACCGGATATAATTCTGGTTACCTCGGGGATGACCTACTGGTATAGAGGAGTATTTGAGATAATTGAGATTTTGAAAACCCGCTATCCCGATATTCCCATTATTCTGGGAGGAATCTATGCTACGCTCTACTATAAGCATGCCTTAAAGCATAGCGGAGCGGATTTTGTCTTTAAAGGAGGAGATTTTAAAGAATTGTTATACTTAATGGGAAAGATTTTACGCAGGGATTTCTCCTGCCAGAAAATAGATTCTTACCTATTTCCCTTCTATGAACTCTATCCTTGTAATGGATATATCGCCTTAAGAACCTCTTCAGGTTGTCCCTTTAAATGCAGTTATTGTGGATGGTATCTTCTGGAAGCAACTGTGCATCAACGCGACCCTAAAGAGGTATGTTCAGAAATTTTATATTTTCATAGAAGATTAAAGGTGAAAAATTTCGCCTTTTACGATGATGCACTTTTGTATAATCCCGATAAACATATAAAAATTATCCTCAAAGAAATCCTTAATTATAATGTCTCTTTAAATTTTTATACTCCCAATGGGTTAAATGCCTGTTTTTTAGATGAGGAATTGGCATTTCTTTTCAAAAAAGCAAATTTTATTCAGCCGCGTTTGGGTTTAGAAACCGCTTCTTCCCGAAGGCAAAAGATAACCGGAGGGAAAGTAAACCTACATACGATCACTCAGGCAGTAAATTTTCTTAAGCAAGCAGGTTATAGTTCTTCAGAGATTGGTATATATTTATTAATGGGACTTCCCGGACAGAGTTTTGCCGAGATAAAAGATTCAATCTACTATGCCCATTCTTTAAAAGTGAGGGTATACCTTGAGGAATATTCTCCTGTCCCCGGAACTCCAGAATATCAAAATGCAAAATTAGATGAAAATCTTAACCCTTTATGGCATAATAATTCTGTATTTCCGCTCTATAAAGGTAATTATCATAGATTCCAAAAACTTAAGGATTTAAATCACAAATTAAATGAAAGACTTGTAAGAAGGAGGGGTGGGAATGTATAAGGTAGAATTGGAAAACAGAGGAGAGATGTTTTTTATAGCCAAGTCCAAAGATTATCTTTTTAATATTGACTTAAAGGGGAAAGGGATGAACCCTCCAGATGTATTTTTGGCTTCTTTAGCCGGATGCATAGGGGTGTATTTCCGCAAATACTTAGAAAGTGCTAAATTAGAAATTTCGGGATTTAAGATTACTGCCGAGGGTGAATTTACCCAAGAAGCTCCATATCGCTTTAGCAAGATAAAAATAAGTATAGACATTAAAGAAACCCATCTGGAGGAAAAAAGAAAGTCAGCAATCATGGAGTTTATCAAAAACTGTCCCCTGCACAATACGCTTAAGTATCCCCCGGAAATAAACTTAGAAATCTTTTAATTTGCTTAAGTTATGAGGAATGCAGTCTATAAGCTTCCCTCCGATTTTATAGAAAGAATGAGATTAATCTTCCCCGCAGATAAATTCCCTCAACTTATGCATACCTTTACCGAGAAAAAACCCACCACTTTTCGTATAAATTCCTTAAAAATCAATCCTTCTACAGCGGTGGAAGATTTAAAAAGAGGGGGTTTGAGCACAGAAAGGGTCTCCTGGTATCCCGAGGCTTTTATTTTACGCGATGCTGGGAAAAAAGAGTTGCAGGAAACAGAACTTTATAAAAATGGGGAAATTTATATCCAGGGGCTTTCCAGTATGCTTCCCCCTTTGATTTTAAATCCTTCGCCTGGGGAGTATGTGCTTGACCTAGCGGCTGCTCCCGGAAGCAAAACCACGCAAATGGCCGCACTCATGAAAAACTCCGGTAAGATTGTAGCGGTGGAGCAGGCAAAGGAGAGATTTTTTAAACTCCTGAATAATCTAAAACAACAGGGAGTGACCAATACGGAGGTGGTCTTAGGAAGGGGAGAGCATATCTGGCTTAAGTTCCGAGAATATTTTGATAAAGTTCTCTTAGATGCCCCATGTTCCAGCGAGGCAAGATTTGATACCACCAATCCCAAAACTTTCCTTTACTGGAAAGAGAAAAAGATAAAAGAGATGGTGCGTAAACAGAAAAGACTGCTTTTTTCCGCTCTCCACTCCGTAAAACCGGGAGGAAAAGTTCTTTATTCCACCTGCACTTTTTCTCCCGAAGAGAACGAGGGAATAGTAAACTGGGTATTAAGGAAATTTGCTGGTAAAGTGGTCTTAAGGAAAATAAATTTAAAACTCCCTAACCTAATGCCCGGTTTGAAAACCTGGGGAGGAAAAGATTTCTTACCCGAAATTGGTTACTGTCTTAGGGTTCTTCCTAACTCCAATATGGAAGGTTTTTTTCTCGCCCTTTTGGAAAAAATAAATTCAATATCGGCTTGACAAAATTGCGAAATTGTGTTATACTTATTATGGAAAGAAAAAAAGTATTTTATAAGTATGAAGGAGATAGAATGTGGTCATATAATCAGTTGCCCGTGAATGAATGGTTTGAATTCCTGCGAGAATTTCAGGAATATGAAGCCAAGCACACCCTTAAAGAAAAAAAGGATGTCCTCTTGGATGTCTATTCCCTCTGGTTAAAAACGCATAATGAGAAATTGAAAGAAAAAATTATCAAACTCGCAGGAGAAATTAAACAGATTGACCCCAGTATAAAACTTGATGACCTAATCAAGAGTCTGGAGAAAATCAAGGTTTAGTCTTCTTTCCCTTCCAATTATGCTTGCAAATTTCCCCTTCTGTTTGTTAAAATTATTATTGTATGCGCAGAATTCCTTTTCTATTTTTACTCCTATTTTTTGCCAATGCCTGTGCTACGCAATTTAATCCCTATACCCGAAAAGAAGAAATTATCTTTATGAGTGATGAAGAGGAAGTAGAGATAGGGAGATCCCTTTCAAGGCAGGTGGAGAAAAGGTTTAAAGTCTTAGAGGATTTCTCCGCACAAGCACGGGTAAGTGATGTTGGTCAAAAGATAGTTGAGGTCTGTGAGCGTAGAAGTATTTTGTATTATTTTAAAGTCCTGGATAAAGATGATAAAAATGCTTTTGCTCTTCCCGGCGGTTATGTTTATGTCTTTAAAGGTTTATTAGAAGAAGTGGAAAACGACCATGAACTTGCCTATATTTTAGCCCACGAAATAGCCCATATTGTTGCCAGACATTCCGTAGATCTATTGAAAAAAAATTTAGGCTTTAACATCCTGATGGTTTTGGCTAAGGCAGGCGCTCCTGACCCGGAAACTTTAAGGAGGACCAATTCGGCTCTGGATATGCTTATGCTTTCTTACTCCCGAGAGGATGAACTTATGGCGGATAAACTGGCAGTCCGTTTTATGCAGAAAGCAGGATTTAACCCCGAAGGAGCAATATCTTTCTTAGAAAAATTCAAAGAGATAAAGAGAAAAGAACCCATCAGACCACTTTATGGGAGAACCCATCCTTATCTCAATGAGAGAATGAGAGCCGTGCGTGAGGAAATTTATGGAAAAATCAGTTTTGAGGACTATATGAATGAGTAGAATAATTTTTCTCTTTCCTCTATGGATATCCTTAATTCCTGAAAATATTCAAAATAGATATTATCTTTTCTTCAGAATTTTTCTAATCCCGATGTTTATCTATCTTTTTATTAGATATGCGCAGAAGTATCTAAATTATATCCTTGGAGATTTCCCATACTGGATTTTTCTATTTTCTCTCTCCTTAAGTTTTATCTTTGCTCAGAATCAAGCAATTGGTCTAACCAGGATATATAAATTAATTCTTGATTCTTTACTTATATATTTTTCTCTTGCTTACTTAGTAAGATTGTATAAAAAAAATATCTCCCACGCCTTTTGTTTTCTGGGAACCTTTGTTGCCTTTATAGGATTACTGGAATTATTTTACCATAAAAATATCCTTTACGAAAATTTCATTTCCAATCCTTTCTATACTCGTTATTTACAAAGATTCCGCATTATGTCCACTCAACTTCACCCTTCGGTATTAGGAACATACTTTTTGTCTGTTTTACCTTTTTGTTATTATTTAATTATTAAGAATAAAAAATCACTTAAAATCTTGGGTATCACTTCTTCAATATTGATTTGGTTAGGTTTAATCTTAACCTTTGCACGTAGTGCCATTTTAGGAGCAATGATTTCTTTAATAATCTTTCTTTGGCAGAAAAAATATAAAAAATTTCTTGCAAAAATTTTGGGAATAATTATTTTAATTCTTCTTCTTTTTACTTTTTTCACCAATAGATTTTATGCCCTGCATAAGAATTTCCTTGACCTCTGGATAAAGAGGACTTCTATTTCCTATCGTTTAGAGAGGTTTCCCACTGTATTCAAAATGCTTAAAGAACATCCTTTTACAGGTGTAGGGATAGAAAATTTTCGCTATCTTTTTGATAAATACCATGCTCAGCAAAATATTCCTTATGAGTTTAAGATTCCCGATAATATGTATCTTATGCTTCTTGCAGAAACAGGTTTAATTGGGTTTATAGCCTTTCTTTATTTTCTTTTTAATTTATTAAGAAAATCCTTGAAGGCTATGGCTGATGAAGAAAATGGACAATTTTTGAGATTATGTATCTGCGGATTTTTTGGGTTACTTTTCAATATGTTCAGTTATGATTTATTTTATTGGAATATGCCCTTTTGTTTCTTCTGGATGTATGCAGGAATAATAAAAAGTTACTCTGATCTTCAAAATGAAAAAAATTAAAGCTCTATTTTTTCAGCGTAATCTTCTTTATCATCTTGCTCTTCGAGAATTAAAGATTCGCTATAAATATCCTTTCTTAGGATTTTTATGGATGTTCTTCGTTCCCCTCGCTATGGTTTTTATCTTTAAAATTGTTTTCTCTACCATTATTAAAATTTCTGTTCCGGTTTATCCATTTTTTATTTATCTTATTACCGGAGTTTTCCCCTGGAATTATTTGGCAATGAGTTTATCTCAGGCAACCACCAGTTTAGTAGACAATAGCAATCTCATAAAGAAAGTATATTTTCCCCGGGAAATTGTTCCTTTCTCCATCCTTTTGGGAAATCTTTTTTCTTTTTCTCTGAGTATGCTTATTGTATTAATTATTCTTCCTGTCTGTAAAATAAAATTAAATTATATGATTTCATTTTTACCCTTGGTAATTACCTTAGAGACATTGTTTATCGCCGGTATAGTTCTTGTGTCTTCAAGCCTTCAGGTTTTATATCGTGATGTAAAGTATATTGTGGAGATAATTCTTCTACTCTGGTTCTATATTACTCCCATATTTTATCCCTTATCTCTGGTAGAGGATATCTCTCCAAAATTCTTAAAATTATACTTACTTAATCCCTTTACCTCTCTGATTACCCTTTATCGGCTTGTTCTTTTACCAAATTTTTTCTCAACTTTACCCAAAACAATGAATTTATCTTATTTAGTTAGCTATACAATCTTTTCCTGTTTAATTTTCTTTATTCTGGGAATGCTTGTCTTTAAAAGATACGAGCCAAAAATAAGTGACTTTGTCTAAAATCGCGAAAATACGCTAAAACATTAACACAGAATGTATGCGATTGAATTAGAAAATATTAGTAAAAAATATATCTTGAAATACGAAAAGGGTGCATTTATCAAAGATATTCTTCCGAGATTATTTATTCCCAAAGAAGAGAAAGAATTCTGGGCACTTAAAGACATAAATTTGAAAATAGAAGAAGGAGCCTGTTTAGGAATCTTAGGAAGAAATGGAGCAGGTAAATCAACTCTTCTCAATATTATGGCGGGAATTTCAGCCCCTACAGAGGGCAAAGTAAGGATAAAGGGGAAAATATCTACTCTGCTTACCTTAGGGGCGGGTTTTCATCCAGAACTTACAGGGATAGACAATATCTATTTAAACGGAGTTATTCTCGGAATGAAGATAAAAGAGATTAAAGAGCGATTGAATAAAATTATTGAATTTTCAGAACTGGGAGATTTTATTAAGCAACCTTTATATACCTACTCTTCGGGAATGATTCTACGCTTAGGTTTTTCTATTGTTATACATACAGACTTTGATATTCTTTTGATTGATGAAATAATCTCTGTAGGGGATATCCCTTTTCAAGAAAAATGCATTAAAAAAATCAATGAATTCAAAGAGGAGGGAAGAAAGACTTTGGTTATTGCTTCACAATCTCTGGACATGGTAAAAATGCTTTCTCCTAAGGCTCTTTTACTTGATAAAGGAAGAATGTTGCTTTTAGATAATTCAGAAAATGTTATTAAAAAATACTTAGAGATAATTAAGGAAAAACCTGAGGAAAAAAGTCAATATCCGATTTTACCCAAATATCCTGAAGATATAGAAAAGATAAAGATTGGTTGGGGAACATGTTTTGAGAATGAAGAAACAGAAATCATAGAAGTAAAACTCAAAGACAAGCAAGGAAAGGAAAAAAATATTTTTAAAACTGGAGAAAGTTTTAAAGTTGAGGTAAAATATAAAGTAAATAAAGAAATCATTGAGCCACATTTTGGAGTAGCAATTTTTAGAGAAGACTACTTATATTGTTATGGTCCAAATACTCTTTTTGATAAAATAAAAATAAACAAATTAAATAGAGGAGTAGGCTATTTTAGAGTAGAGTATAAAAAAATGAACCTCGGAGAAGGTAATTATTGTATTTCTGTAGCCATCTGGGATAAAGAAGAAAAGAACCCCTATGCTTATCATTATGCATATTATAGATTCAGAATTGGTGAAAAATCTTCAGAAAACCAGCCTTTACTTATTGTTCCCTGTATTTTAAAAGTTAATGGAAGAAGAACCAGCTGTTTAAATCATTCCCTTTTCTTTAAAAAAATGGAGAAATCCCAGGAAGAGTTTATCCGGATTGAAGAAGTTAACTGTTTAAATAAATTTTATAGAGAAAAAACAAATTTCAGAACCAATGAAAAAATAAGAATTGAGATAAAAGCAAATGTTTTAAGAAAGATTGAAGCCCCTGTCTTAGGAATAAGATTATATTTACAAAACTATATTCTCATTCAGGAAGCAAATTTCTCAATAGATAAAGAGTTTTCTCCAGGAGAAATTAGAATTTCAATAATTTATCCTTATTTACCTTTATTGAGAGGAAATTATTCCTTAGATATGGCAATTG